>CAYFUP010000017.1:0-25070 GCA_964346235.1 uncultured Bacteroidales bacterium
TCCTTTTTGATCATGCGCGTATGTGATTAATGCTTAATCATGGAGGTTTCATCATTTCCAAACATAATACCGGTTAATATTTTCTTAACTTGCATTGTTTTGGCATTTATTTTGTATTCTTTATGAACTGAATTTTCCAGTATGATATAAAGAACAGAAAATTTAATAACTTTGTACGATTCTTTAAAATGCACATGGGGCTGAACTGGTTTTGACAGTAAGTGAAAGTGGTATGTAAGCATGCCGAGCATTGTGAATAAGCTCGTAAATCTCATTCGCAAACAAGTAAACGGCGAAAACAATTACGCTCTCGCTGCCTAATCCTAACAGTTAGGATCGGCTTAATTCCGGTACAAGGTACTGGAACGGGACATTCCGCTGAAAGGTGTTGCCCGTTACCTTTTAGTATATGGAATGCGGCAAATTACAGGCTAGTTGATGCATAGCCATGGTTCATCAGCGAAAATAAAATCATGACTAAGGATTAAATCGGTGGTTTGTGGCCTGTTTAATCCCGACAATCAAGCAGGAACTAAGCATGTAGAAAGCATATGGCTTGCTTAACTGGACGCGGGTTCGACTCCCGCCAGCTCCACTTTAGTAATTGGAGTTTGTCTATAATATCCAATTTCTGAACAGACACGCATTCATTAAGATTCTAATTTGTGGCATTAAGAAAACTAACAAGTTATTCTAAAGTGGTTTTAAGAAGGCGTCAAGAACAAGGCATGCGAGCCTTAAGTGTCAGGAGTTTACTATTCGTAAATGACTGGTGCTTAAGGTGAGCATAACGCAGTTATTGACGTTTTCTAAGAACCACTACATAGGATTCCCCAGGACCCAGCAGTGAATCTGGGAACCTGAAAAAATAGGCGCTATTTCCCAGTTTCATCATCGGATCGGGGAAACTGTTTCCAGGATGGCAGACAGCCCATAGATAATTTCCCATTTGTTCAGGAGAGTCACCTACATTGGTCAATTCAACATAAGCATTTCCCGCACCATCAAAACGGCCCTCCGTAATGATGACGGTGGCGTCATCCTGAGCCTTCGCCAATGACACCATCATAAACATACATAAAAAGTAAAAAATCACTTTTCTCATAATAATTAATTCTTAGTTAACTTTTAAATAATTCAGTTTTGGAAGCATTTATATCGCTGTTGAGATATAACTTTAATGGATAAAAACAATTTAATTAACAATGAATTAACAAAATTTGGTATAAATATAGTTATTAGTTGGTGTATTTTCTATTATTATTATAAATAAATTTAATACTGTGTTATATGAAATTCTTATTATGCTGATTTTGAATTAATTATAATTATGGTGCTTTTTTTGTTATATTTTTATTAACTTTGTCGCTATATATGCCTAATGAAGAATGCATATACTTTTGATTATACCAAAGTATCCTATTCAGTTGAGGTGGCAATGAAAAAAAAAGCAATTTTCAATAAAAAAAGCAATGGCGATATTTTTAATAGTATTTTGGTTTATTTTCAATTATATTTTTTAAATCTTTTTAAACTTTCATATTATTACTTTACAATTTATTATATCATATCATTAAAAAAAATATGGTAAAAATTTTTAACACTACAGTTAATAAAAATTAACCTTTTACCATCAAAATATATAAAATTTTAGTACTCTTGTATACGGATAATATCATTTGGAGATCTCTTATAACATATTAAATATGAAACAATTAAAATACTTATTTCTGATTTTTGGTGTAATTTTAGTGTTTACATCCTGCCTGGAGAATGAAGAAAAAAAGGAAAAATTCAGGCGCCCTAATTGGCTGGCAGGAAAATTATTCGACCAGGTAGAAAGTCAGCCTGACCTTTCTCTGTTTTCAGAAGCACTTAAAATAACCGGATATGATACCATCATTAATACTTCAGGCAGCTATACCGTGTTCGCTCCCACCAACACTGCTTTTGAAGATTTTTTCGCAAGTAACCCTCAATATGGTGGAGATATCAATGGCATCGAAAAAACCGAACTGCTAAATATTGTTAAATACCATATTATTCAGAATCCCTGGAGTAAGGATCAGCTTCAATCGCTTAACCAGGATGGATGGATCACTGAAGATGACCATCCCATAACCAGTAAACCATGGTCATATAAAAGACAAACCCTTTTATCAAACACCAATAGAAAATACTATGTAAAAAATGTGAAAGGAGAATTCACCATCGTTGACCAACCCGAAAGCAATGAAGAAAAGATTGCCTATAACCTGAAAAGAAAATATGTTCCTATCTTTTTTGATGAATACTTTAGCCTGAATAACCTATCTTATGAAGATTATAAATTCTATTTCGACAGGGAATTCGTAACCGGTAACCTATATTATTACAATGCCCAGGTAGGAGAAGAAGAGATTTTTGCAGAAAACGGATTCGTTTATAAAACAGACAGGGTAATCCCTCCTGCCAAAAATGCCGAACAACTATTGGAAACCGAGCATAGCGGAAATACTTATCAGGAATTTCTGGATTTAATTTATCTTTTCCCGGAGTTCCGGTTTAACAACGAAGCTACTTATGATCAACCTGCAGCACGCGCAGGACTCCAATTTGATTCTTTGTTTAACCTTACCTACCCGGAGTTAACATTTGATGTGCACGATGAAGAATACATGAATGTTGAAAGAAGTACCGTCAGACACTACGGATTGCTTGCACCGAATGATCAGGCCTTTGAAAAGCTGGTCAGGGAGGTGATTACTTCCCAAAGCGGATATCCTCATTGGTCAAGCCTTGAAAGAATGCCTGATGAAATCAAAAGCGAAATCGTCAACACCCATATGGCCAATACCCCTGTTTACAAGACAAATATACATGAAGGATTCTATAACGGTTCTGATGATATCATTACCCTGGATGAATCCATGATAGAGGAAAAGTATTATGGCAGCAACTGTACTTTTATAGGATTGAATGAAGCCATTACCCCAAGGGCCTTTTCAAGTGTTACCGGTCCAATCTATTTAAGGCCGGGCTATTCATATTTTATGCGCGCCATGCAATATGCGAATGTGCTGCCGGCCATCAAGCGAAAAAATGCAACCTACGCCTTCTATGCCCTTTCCGATGGAACTTTGCAATCCGACTCCTCTTTGATGCTGGATTGGATTGACAGGGACTTAAACAGATATAGATTCAGGGTTTTTGACCGATTAATAACAGTTATGACTGGTGTTTCAAGGGATGTGTTAACAAAAAGATTATTGAACCAGGTAGGTGTATCATTGCCTACAGGTAAGGCGGACAAAGAATTCATTGAAAACCTCGCCGGCAATTATATTATCGTGGACAATGCAAACAATACCGTTCAGGGAACTGCACCAAATGTTCATGGATATTTGGGAGACTCTGTCATTACCATCCAACCCAGGGAATTATCAGCTCCCAGAGACTATCCGGATAACGGAAAGGTTTATGATGTCAATGGATGGTTTCATTTCACAAAATCTACTTTGTATTCCAAAATGACCGGTGAATTCAAAGAATTGCTGGAAAGAACCGGACTCATTGATACAAGCTTATTTAATTTTAGCTTTATATCCCCGGGAGAATATTATACGGTTTTTGCCCCGACAGATCAGGCATTACAAAATTTCAGGGCTGATACTTTGTCCAATAAGGAACTTGAAAAACTGCTCCGTTATCACTTTGTAAGGGAAGAACTGATTTTCACCGATGGGACAGAAACAACACAATTATACAAGACTGCCAGGGTAGATGAATCAACCAACGAATTCAGGACCATCTTGTCTAAAATACATTTAAGTCCCGGCCCGGATTATATCGATATATTGGATGAAAATGGCAAGGTTTATTATCGTGTGAACGAAGATGCTGATAAAACCAATTCCATGTCCACTACCCGCACCGGTGAAGGAAGTGAGCGTGGTTACTGGGATTTCATTACCACCGGGGTAGTTCACCGAATAGATACCGTGTTAACAAAACAAAACTATAATTTCTAAGAAATTGGTAAATCTCTGAAAAATCAAACATAATGAATAAAATATTTTCACTTTGCTTTATTATCGTTTTTACCAGTATTTTAAATATTTCAGCACAAAACGGATTTGTTGTCCGCGGTAAAGTCACAGATGCTGAAACTGGCGAACCGGTTATAGGCGCCAATATCATCGAATATGACCAGCAAAAACGTATTATCAAAGGAACCATAACGGATGTGAACGGCTATTATGTATTAAATGCCACCAATGAAAATTCATTAATCGGTTTCAGTTCCATTGGCTACAAGACCAAAGAATTTAATCTGGACGGTAGAAGCACATTGGATGTTGAGCTGGAACCCGAATCTGTGGAACTGGAAGAAGTTATGGTGGTCGGAAGAAGTGAAGTTGACCCGCTTACAGGGGTGTCTGACCGTAATAAAGCGAGTTCCAGGGTAAAAGTGGACATGGCAGAAAGCAGAAGCATAGGGGCCATCTCCGCCGGAGATGCCCTTCAGGGTAAAGTATCCGGAATGGACATTACTTCTGTCTCCGGAAATCCAGGCAGCGGCTCATCCATTGTCATCAGGGGATTGGGATCGCTTGGTAACTCAGAACCACTTATCGTGGTGGATGGCATTAAACAAAACATCAATATTGAAAGCGATTTTAGCTTTGCATCGGCCGACCAGGAAGATTTGGGAAACCTGGTAAATATCGCCCCGCAGGATATTAAATCCGTTGAAGTACTCAAAGATGCTGCTTCAACGGCAGTCTGGGGTTCCGAAGGCGCCGACGGAGTGCTGCTTATCGAAACATTTAAGGGACAAAAAGGAAAAACACAGTTTACCTATAATTCAAAACTGACAAGGGATGTCCAGCCTCCTGCCATACCCATGCTTAATGGGGACGAATACATTATGATGCAGCTTGAGGAATGGCATAATGCCCGCGGAATATTTGATTTGCCCCCTGAAATAGCATATGACCGGGATTATGTGGATTTTTACAACTACAGTGCCAATACAAACTGGCTGGAGGAAATCACACAGAAAGGATATCAAAACGAACAGTTTTTTAAGTTAGAAGGCGGCGGGGATAAGACTCTGTATTATGCCTCAGTAAGCTACCTGGGGAGTGAAGGAACCACGGTCAACACTTCATTCGACCGGATTACCACAAGGGTTAACCTGGATTACAATATATCTGATAAACTCCGTTTTACTACTCAGTTTAACTATACCAACAGTGTGAAAGGCGACAATTTTGTGGACAACAGGCCAGGAGGCAGGGATGATAATGTCCGAAAAATGTCCTACAAGAAAGCGCCGAATATGAGTGTCTGGGAATATGATAATCAGGGCAATCCCACGGGTGAATACTTTACCCCCATAGAAACATATCAGGGTTCCGGGGTAGAATATTATAATCCAGTGGCCATCACTGACCTGAGTGAAAACGACATTGAAAAAAACAGCCTGGAAAACAGTTTTATCCTGACTTATAATATTTTCACCTGGCTCAGGTTCAAAGAAACCCTCTCTTTCACTTACCTTAATCAGAAAAACAACTGGTTCCTGCCTTATAATGCGGTAGGCGCTGACTGGCTCGATCCGCACAAAAATGACTCCAGGGAAAGAAACCTCAATTCCAATAAAATCATGACCCGCTCCCAGCTTTTCTTTACCCCGAGAATTAATACCAACCACGTTTTTTCCAGTGTATTAATGTGGGAAACCGATCAGCAGGAGCTGGAAAGAAGCAGCTTATATAATAACCGGGGGCCTAGCGTCAACATCAGTGATCCGGCTGCCAACACCCAATTAAATAATATTCGCTCATACTCACAGGAAACAAGAACATTTGGTGCCCTTCTCAGTCTCAATTACACCATCATGGATAAATATATCGCCCAGTTCAACCTGAGGGCTGATGGAAGCTCAAAATTCGGGGAATCTCAAAGATGGGGTTATTTTCCGAGTATTTCCGCAGGTTGGCGTTTTGCCAATGAAGTATGGTTTGAAGCCATGGATTTTATGAATGAAGGAAAACTGCGCGTCAGCTATGGCCAGGCTGGAAAGCAACCAAATGGAGCATACGTTCGACATGCCATATATAATACTGTTTATCCTTATCAATATATTGAAAATCCAATCATCGTCCCGCTGCAGGTTCAACTTGCCAATCTGAAATGGCAAACCGTTTCATCCTGGAATGTGGGCGTTGATTTGGGATTTTTTGAAGAGAGACTGACAGCTACTGCGGAGATGTATGACAAAATAACGTCAGACCTTTTATGGGAAGGTGGCGACAGGTATCAGATTCCCAGCAGTTCAGGATACGATTATCTGAGGGCTTATAATGCCGGTAAAGTGCGAAATAAAGGATGGGAATTTTATACCAATGCTAACATCATCCAGCGTAGCGATCTTTTTCTGAGCGTTAATTTCAACATATCCAGGAATATCAATACATTTATAGAATTTCCTGAAAATTTTGAAAATGAAAAAGATATTGATGTGAGAAATGGAGATTTCCCCAGAAGGGCCGATGAAGGGGTGCCGGTCGGATCATTTTATGGGTTTCGTTATCTGGGTGTCTGGCCCAGTGACGATGAAGTTGTATCCACCGACGCAAACGGGAAACCCTTGCTTGATGCAAAAGGAAACCCTGTTCCGTTATCCCATAAAGAAGAATATGAATTTGAAGGAGGAGATGCAAAATATTATGATGTTAACCATGATGGCAAAATTGATATCTTAGATGCCATTTATCTTGGTGATTCTAATCCGGATTTTATCGGAGGCTTTGGTTTCAACTTCGGATGGAAAAACTTTGATTTGTCTTCCCAGTTCTTTTTCCGAACCGGCTATCAGATTGTCAATGAAGTGGCCTTAAATACCGAAGGAATGTTGAATAAAGACAATCAAAGCAAAGCGGTCCTCAGACGCTGGAGAAAGCAAGGCATGGATGAAGAAAACCTGTTGCCCAGGGCTTATTTATTTCACCCAGCCAATAACCTGGGATCTGACAGATATGTTGAAGACGGCGACTTTTTGAGGTTAAACAACCTTACCTTAAGTTACCGGTTAGACAAAGATTTTGTTCAACGATTCGGCCTGAATACCTTTCAGGTGAGTCTGAATATGAGAAAGATAGCTACTTTCACGAATTATACCGGCCAGGATCCGGAAGTTTCCCAATCCGGTTCGGACCCTTTTTGGTTCGGTACGGATAATGCAAGGACACCGCCTTCCAGGTCATATACTTTAAGCGTTAATGTTAGGTTTTAATATCATTGAATCAATCAAATATGAAAAAAATAAGCATTATATTTTTATCTCTTATACTGGTCATGATTTCATCTTGTGAGAAAGACTACCTCGAATTGTTGCCGAGGGACGGACTGGTAAAAAATGAATACTGGCAAAAGAAAGAAGATGTAGAAGCTCTGCTGATGGGCGCTTACGAAAGATTTGCCAGCTTACATCGGGACCTGTTTTTATATGGAGAATTGAGGGCTGACCTGATTGAACAAAACTCCTCTATTCCGGATGACTGGGCAAGGGTTATCGCCGGAAATATTGAACCGGATAACAACTTGAGCCGGTGGGATAGATTTTATGAAGTGATAAACTATTGCAATTTCGTAGAGAAATATGCCCCTCAAGTCAGAGAGGTAGATAATACCTTTACAGAATTTCAAATGAGGGCCTTTCAGGCAGAAGCGACCTACCTGAGAAGTCTGGCATATTTTTACCTGGTAAGAATTTTCCGGGATGTGCCCCTGGTATTGCAACCCACAGAAAATGACGCAGTGGAATTGTTCCCTGAGAAATCAGCTGACACAACCGTATTGCGTGTAATCAAGGAAGATTTAAAAGAAGCACTGGTCACCGTACGTGAAGATTATGGATCAGTCGAACAAAATAAAGGTCGCGCCAATAAAGGGTCCATCAACGCCCTGATTGCTGATGTTTCGCTCTGGAAAGCCGCTGTATCCCAAAACAAAGCAGAAGCCAACAAAAATTATGAGGAATGCATTGAATACATCAATAATATAGAAGGACTTGGTTATGAATTATTAAAACCAGGTGACTGGTATGAATTGTTTTACCCGGGCAATACCTTCGAATCCATTTTTGAATTCCAGTTTGATGAGGCGCTGGATCAAAGAAGCAGTCTGATGAGTCTTACATTCAGGACTAATGGGGACTTTAAAGCTTCCGAATTCGCCACTGAAATATTGATTCCCGAATTTTCAGGTGAAGTATTAAGGGGATATGGCTCGCTCGTGATACATAATGAAGAATACTATATATGGAAATACAGAGGCATTGAGCCGGATGGTGTAAGCTATCGGGGAGGTTCTGAAAACCAAAGCCAGAACTGGATCATTTACAGGTACTCCGATGTCTTGCTGATGAAAGCTGAAGCACTCTCCCAGAAAGGCAATCCCAACTTTGCTGCGGCCGAAGTTCTCATCAACCAAATCCGCGAAAGGGCGCTCATGAACCCCTTATCCCTCCCGGATGACCCAATAGCTTTTGAAGATGCAATCCTGAGGGAAAGGGCCAAAGAATTTGCCTATGAAGGAAAAAGATGGTTTGACTTGGTAAGAATGGGAAGAAGAAACAACAACTTAAGAAAGGATAAACTCATCAAGATAATCATTGAAGATGTGGCTTCTACCCAGAAACTTGTGCTGGCATCTAAATTAACCGATCCATACGGTTGGTACCTGCCAATACATTACGATGAAATGGAAGATAACGAGAACCTGCAGCAGAACCCGTATTATGAAGTTTATCAACGGGATAAATATTAGTAATTAATAAAGATTATTTAACAATGAAAAGTTTTACATACATACTGATAATATTTTCCACCCTGTTTCTGTTCAGCAGTTGCGATGATTATTTCGAAAACTTTTTTAAAACTGAAACAGATGAACAATCCGGTTTCTTTAATGAGGAAATCATCACCATTTCTAATTATATCAATGAAAACAAGGACAAATTTTCAAAATTTGATACCCTCATGAAAGAGGCCAATATTGAAAAAGCACTTAACTCCTATAATCCCGATGGAAATAATTTTACACTATTCCTTCCCACTGATGATGCTTTTGACCGTTTTATCAATTCCAGCGATGATTATGATACCTTCGATGATTTATTGAATGATAAAGATTATGTGGTGGCATTGATGAGATACCATGTGGTAATGGAAGAGATACAAACAAATTCATTTCCTTTTGGGGCCTTGCCTGATTCAACTGCTTCAGGGGAATACCTGACCATAGGATTTGAATTTGGATACGATTCTGTGGCCAATGAAATATTGTACGACAGCACGGTTTACAAGGTTAATAATGAAGCCCCCATCATTCAGCCTAACATAGAGCTCATTAACGGTTATGTTCATGTGATTAATAAAATCCTTGAGCCGGTGGTATTAAGCAGTTATGAATGGCTGAAAAACGAAGAGGGTTTTACCATCATAACAGAAGCATTTGAAAAAACAGGCCTCACTGATACCATGGAAATATTCAGGACGACTCAAGGAGGAAGAAAAGTGGAAAACATATATACCCTGCTGGTGGAACATGACTCTATATATCATAACAATGGCATATATACCATCAACGATTTAATTGACACCATTGTAGATGATCCGACAGCCACAGATTACAAGAACATTGATAATCCGCTTTATCAATATACCGCATACCATATCCTGGAAAACAGGTACTTTCTGGATGCTTTTACCTCGACCAATTATAATACTTATTCGAACTTCCCGGTGAAAGTCCAGGCAGATCTGGATATTACCATTAACAGGGGAAATAAAGTATATGATACCATTGTCAAAACACCTGATACCACCATTGTGAATTACATCAATGTCTTTTACAATATAAGCAATGTGCTGACAAAAAACGGAGCCATTCATTTTATTGACCAGATGCTGGAAGTATATCGTCCAAGTCCTTCTGCAACCTGGTTTCAGTTTGCTGAGGAAGAGCCCCTTATCGACGAACTCAGAAACGAAATAGGAGAACATCCTTTTTTCAATGATGATGCATTTGAAGCCATCAAATGGGAAGGTTCGGATGTTTTATATTATGTCAAAGCCGCTGAAATTGATGACGCAAGGAGGGATGACTATATTCGTATTGACGGAGACTTTACGCTTGAATATCAAATTTCTAAAATATTGCCGGCTACTTATAATGTATTTTTAAGGGCAAATGCCCAGGACTTTCAAAACGCCACCATCCAAATATCTATTGACGGAAACAGGCTGGGAAGCAATTTTGATTTGAAGTCAGGAGGCAATCCCTATGACAGAATCAATGTGGGTAGTGTGACATTTACGTCTTACTCGGAACACAAGATAGTCATCAGATCACTCATTCCTGGCAAGTTTGAATGGGATTATATTCAGTTTGAACCAATTTAATATGCTAACTCGATAATATGAAAGAAATAACAAATATAATGAAAGCAAACATTTTATATCTGATTGGTCTGCTTACCTTTGTCATGCTTCTCTATGGATCATGCACCGAAGAAGAATGGGATAATCATTACGTTGAAAAAGACAAAAAGGTAAATTTAAAGCTTGAGAATGCCATTACAGAAAAATACCAGTTATTTATGGAGCTTATTTCACAGTATGGCTTGGATTCCTTGATTACCAATAATCATTCTAAAACTTTATTCATACCAAATAATGAAGCATTCCAGAATATAAGTCCTGAAGATACCGCAGGGATTATGAAACAACTATTAAACTACCATGTCTCCCCCTCTTTGTTTCAGGTTAATAACATTACCGGTAAAACACAGTTATACACAAGTTCCGGCAAGTATGTCAGTATTATAAGAAGTGCCGAAGGCTATTTATTTGATAGCATTAAAATAGACTCCACCAGTCCCCTGTTCTTAGACGGTAAATTTTATGAGTTATCCAGGGTAGCCATTCCCAGGCCAAATATTTATGAATACATGGAATTGTATAGCCCATTCCTTAGAAACTACATTAATAGCAAGGATACCATCTTTCTCGATAAAAATAAGAGTACACCCGTGGGTTATAATGATGAGGGGCAGACCGTTTACGACTCCGTCTATACAGAGCAAAACATCTTTGAACTGAATTTTTTTCCGGTAACCCAGGAATTCAGAAACCGGCGGTCTACCTTTATAATATTCACCCAGGAACAATATAACGGAGCCATTCAGGAAATGGCGGGCAACATGGGAATTGATAAGTCAGATATTCCATTAAAATGGCAAAACGAGGTGTTTCTTCCGGATATTATGAAGAAGAGCATTTACGAAGGTCAACTGGAATACAATGATTTTAATGATACATTAATCAATATTAGGGGAGATTCAACTTTTATTGATCCAGGTAATATTGATCCGAACTCCAGGTTTACCTGTAGCAATGGACTAATATACAATTATCTGGACTTTAAAGTTCCCGAGGAATTATATTCCCGGCAACTGCGTTTTGAAGGGGAGAATTTCTGTGATTCCCTGGGGTTAAGCCGGTTTATTTGGCAGGAAGAACTCGTTACGGTAAATTCTGATATACCAACGGAACCTACTGTAGGTCAGGTAAAAGGAGCCTCCAATGATTCCATTGTCACCTTGAACCTGAAAAGAAATTATGATCAGGATTATTCTGTAGAATTTACAATCGACAATATGTTCCCAAGGGATTACCTGTTACAGTGGCATGCAAACACCAGGCCTTCAGGGTGCTTTAAAGTTTATGTCAACGGGATTGATGTAACATCCACTAATCCATTGGCAGGTGCCGGCTGCTTTGATTTGTTCTTATTGCGCGGTGCAGTACCCAGTCCGATACCCGGTGAAAGACCCAATGTGCCCGACGAAAGAGGCTACAACACGGTCGGATTCTTAATAGAAGATATATTGACGGATTATGGAGAAATAAAAATCAAGCTGGAATACATACAAAGTGGCATGCAATCAAACAATGGATTCAGCATTGATTATTTTGCACTTACACCATTAGATAATTAAATTTTAATCATGAAGAAAAGTACCTTTAAAATGATAAGATATTTATTGATCATTGTTCTATTCAGCATAAATATTGTTTCGCAAGGACAACAAAATGGATATACACTGGATGGCAAAATAGTCGGTGATAATAAACAACCGGTGCAGGGCGTTTCAGTCAGTATTGACGGTGTTTCAGGGGACCCCTCCATTACGGATGAAAATGGATCATTTGAACTGAAAGTACCTTCCGGGGATGTTTGGCTGATTATTCAGCCGGTATCCGGTTACCAGAATAAATCAATTTTTCTCAATAACCGTTCAGACATTACCATTCAGCTGACACCAAACGATTTAGCATCCGGATACGAAGAGGTATCCGTATTATTGGGAACCAAAAAAAGGAGAAACATCATTTCTTCGTTCAGTACATACAATCCGGATAACTTGCATTATTATCCTTATCAAAC
This sequence comes from uncultured Bacteroidales bacterium, assembly GCA_964346235.1. Taxonomy (GTDB): domain Bacteria; phylum Bacteroidota; class Bacteroidia; order Bacteroidales; family CAYFUP01; genus CAYFUP01. Next base: position 12,502 of record CAYFUP010000017.1, read on the forward strand.
CATAGATCAATATTTTCAGGGTTCTGTTTCTGGTATGCACGTTAAAGGACATTCCGGAATGCCCGGAACCGCCACAACAAGTTATTTACACGGCGTAAAATCCATGAATACCAATAACCAACCCCTCTATGTCATTGATGGGATTCCACTTGAATCTTTCGGACTTCTGAATTCCGAAATAAACGGATATGCCTACAATCCGCTGACCAGTATCGAACCATTTGATATTTCAGATATTACCATTTTAAAAGACAACTTTGCCACAGCCCTGTATGGAATGAAAGGTTCAAACGGAGTCATCATCATTGAAACCTTAAAACCAACTGAGCTCAGGACAACCATCGAGTTTTCGGCAAGGACCGGCATTAACTTTGAACCGGAACGTCATATTCCGCAAATGAATAGCCTTCAGCACAAAATTTTTGCCAATGAGGTGCTTCAAACCTCCGGAATATTGGAAGAAAATTTTCCTGAATTGTATCCCGGACTTTATACCAATAAAGGTGATGATCAATACCACCGGTTTAAACATGAAACCAACTGGCAGAATGAGGTTTTTGGGAATGGGCTGATGAACGATGCCTTCCTGAAAGTAAAAGGTGGTGATGAAATCGCCAGGTACGGTTTATCTGTGGGTTATATGAATCATGACGGCATTATCAAGAATACGAACTATGACAGGTTTAACATCAGGTTGGTCGGTACGTTCAATATTTTTCAATGGTTAAGGATGTACATCAGTACACATTTAAATATCAACACCTCTGAAATGCGTGAATCTGCCATCGCCCAGCAAAGCAGTCCCTTGCTCAACAGCCTGGTAAAACCACCGATGATGACTCCTTATAAATACAATAATGAAGGGGAACAACTTAGTGTACTGGATGATGTCAGCGCTTTTGGAATCAGCAATCCCACAGCCATTGTTAAAAATTTTGATGGAAACAGCACCAATTACCATTCGCTTAATTCAATCAGGTTAGAAGGGGAAATTTCTGAACAATTTAAATTCAATTCCCTGTTTGGTGTCAATATAAATACCATGAGCGAAAAAATATTCAAACCCAATTATGCCATGGCCCTTTACGATGGCGGAATTGCATACAACATCTCTAAGAATACCAAAAATTTCTTATTCGGGGTATATAACGACAATTCCATTTCCTATATACCTGATATTGGAAATTTAAACAACTTAAGGGTGGATGTGGGATTTAAACTAAATACCAACAGATATGAGGAAGACTTAGGTATCGCAAAAAACTCCCATGAAAATGATGAGTATAAATCACTGCAAAGTGGGACCTTTTACCTGAAAGAAATCCAGGGTACCACCAATCGCTGGAACAGACTGGCCATTTATACAAATATCAATTATATCTTAATGGACAGGTACCTGATAAATGCAGCCTACAACCTTGAAAACTCCTCCAGGCTCGGTGAAAATACAGATTTATTTTCCATCGGGGATGTGCCTTTCGGTTCTTTCTATTCATTCGGCTCAGGATGGAGATTATCATCGGAAAATTTCATGAAAGACATATTCTGGCTGGAAGAACTCAAGCTTCGGGCCAGTTATACCATGTCAGGAAATGACGATATTGGAAACCTGAGCGCTTTGGATTATTACAGGGTGGACCACTACCAGGAAACTTCCGCCATGATTCCCGGCAACATCACCGATGGCTCGCTAAAACATGAATCCTATCAGAACACAAACTTCGGAATGGATTTGGCTTTATGGGCCAACAGATTTGGGTTATCGGTTGATTACTATAACATCAAAACCAGTGATATGCTCGTTTATGAACCACAGTCATTTTATATCGGTTTTGCGACCGTCCCGACAAATAATGGTGAATTAAACAGCAAGGGACTTGAATTTTCTATGTTTTCGAGACTAATAAACAGGAACAATTTTAAATGGGACATTAACGTCAACGTGACTCCCTGGCAAATGAGTGAAGTCACAAGCATTCGCGAGGGTGAGATAGTTACGGCATTCACGGGTGGTGAATATATTTCAAAAGAAGGAAACGCTTTGCTCGAATTCCATGGTTATGAATTTGAAGGGGTTTATTCCACCACGGAAGAAGCAGAAGAAGCAAACTTAGAAAATGCAAAGGGATTTGATTTTATAGCCGGTGACGCGAAATTCAAGGACATCTCAGGTCCCAATGGTGAACCTGACGGCATCATTGATGATTTTGATAAGACGGCCATTGGTTTCCCCATTCCTGATTTTTTCGGAGGAATCACCAATCAGTTTAAATATGGAAGGTGGTCCTTGAACCTCAATGTACAATTTGTTGCAGGAAATGAGGTGTTCAATTATCTTCGGTACCAGAACGAAAAAATGTCGGACATTTCCAATCAGAGCATTTCTGCTTTAAACCGCTGGCAGTATGAAGGACATGACACAGATATTCCAAGAGCGCTTTGGGCTGATCCAATGGGCAATTCAGATTTCTCATCCCGATGGATCGAGGATGGCTCGTACATTAGATTAAAAAACCTCACCCTGGCTTATACCATACCTGAAGAATTTTTGGTTTTCAATAACTTAAGCGTATTCCTGACCGGAACCAATTTATTTACCTATTCTGAGTACCTTGGTTATGATCCGGAATTCAGCTATTCGTTAAATACCATGGAACAAGGTATTGATTACGGACTGATGCCTGTAACCAGAAAATTTATGGTTGGTGTAAAAGTCGGACTGTAAGTATAATGTAAATGACTGAAGGAGAAAAACATGAATATAAAAGCAATAAATCATATACCCATGATTAATATTTTTCAAAAACCTTATCTGATAATATCTTTAAGCATCATTATCATTTTTACCGGATGTGATGATTTTTTCAATCCTGACCAGGAGCTGGTCGTTGAAAAAAAAGAATATTTTAACGACTGGAATGAATACAGGGCTGCAGAAATGGGATTGTATGCCATACAGCAGGATTTGGCTGAGCAAATGTTTATCCTCGGAGAACTCAGGGGCGATTTGCTGCAAATTACTCCGAATGCTACCCGGGATCTCATCGAGGTTTATAATTTTGAAATCTCAAAAAACAATAAATATGCTTCTCCGGTCAATTTTTACCGGCTTATTGGTGCTTGTAACAGTTTAAAAAACCAGTTGGAAAAAGATCACCCGGAGGTCCTTGATAAATCAGTGGAACCAACAAGATATGACAGAATGTACGGAGAAGTATTATGCATGCGTGCCTGGGCATATTTTAATGCAGCCAGAATATACAATAAAGTTCCTTACATCCATGCATCACTGACCCAGGTAAATGAAATTGAGGAATATGTGCAATCTCCGAAACAATATATTGATTCAATGCATGTAGATTTTGCACCGGATGGATACCACGTGGACGTCACCATGGATACCAACATAACCCTGGAAAAAACATACCTGGATATGGATGCTGTGATTGATACCTTCACCCACGAACTTGAAAATGAGGCAAAAGCGGTAGGGGTCATTCACAACAAAGATTTTAATGACCCTTCCTGGGACGTTACCGTTTGGAATACCTATGCATGGCATTCCCTGCTCGGTCAGATGTATTTGTATGATTATAATTACAACATGGCGCTTAAGCATTTTGATCCCATTATGTATAATTTTGAATCAGAAACCAATTTTATCAAATTTGGTATTGATGAAAAATTTCGGAATCGAAACTGGAGAAATATTATAACTTCCATCGACCCGTTCGAACATATTTATACATTATGGTTTAATAAATCCAATCAACAAAAACATGAACTGCAAACCATGCTTTCCATCATCTTTCCCAATCAATATATGCTGAAACCAACAAAGATTGCTGTTCAGAACTGGGAAAACATGTGGGACGGTATGAGACTTGACAGAGATGATGACAATCCCCAAAACACCCAGCTTGTCAGAAATAGTAATAATAAACCCATCCGGGGTACACCGGGTGATTTTTACAGGGGATATGGGGTTTCTTACGGATATATTAAAGATGGAGAACTGATGGAAGAAGAAGATATCCGCGAAATGCTGGAGGAAAAAGCTGAAAACAATTTAAGGGTCGTTGATAATATCATGAAAGGGGCCGATACCGTCGTATATAAATATACCATCGGAAAAAATGAATATGATAATGACGCAAATTTCATGGTTTACAGGGCTGCCGATATACATTTTTATTTTGCTGAAATACAAATATGGCGGGTATTTTTCGAGGACAATTTTGAAAAAAGACAAATTCTCAAGAGCTTGCAGGTTATCAATGACGGAACCTACAATAATGAACCGGACCAGCTGGGCATACGGGGACGTGTGGGTTTTGCCGACGGACATGAAGATATCGAAATAGGGAATGTGGTTTATGAGCATGATCCGGCAACCAACCATGTTATCGGTTTCAGGAGACTAAGATCGCTTTCTGCACAACAAAAATATCTTGAAGACCAGATACTCCAGGAAAAGGCAAGGGAACTGGCCTATGAGGGTGAACGTTTCTTTGACCTGATGAGGGCTGCCAAAAGAAGAGGGCAGCCTGAATACCTCGCTGAAAAAGTGGCAGCAAAATTCTCCGGTGCCAAAAGAGAGCAAATCAAACAAAAACTGATGAACGAAGAAAACTGGTACATCCCTCTTTTTGAAGAGTATTAACAGAAAGGTAAATCATTATTTTTAAGGTTTCAAATATAGCCTGGAACCACATTGGCATAATTGCTTTGAATCATGTTAACCTGATTGCTTAGTTTTTATTGAGGGAAAATCAGGGTATTATATAAATCATAAAAATAAACTCCTCCTGCTTCGCAGCCGTCAGACAGATTTTTATGATTTATATAATACCCTGATTTTCATTACCTGCTTTGTATTTTCAGTAATCTTATAACGGTCATCAATCCGGTAACCTACAACCCATACAATGTCATTTCCGGATACCAGCAACCAAACATTTTCCTTTTCGATAAGGGAAAGCTTCAGGTCAACGAAAAAATCACTCAGCTTTTTAAAACCATGCATGCCCAATGGAACAAAGAAATCGCCCGGAAGCCATTTGCGTAAAATCAATGGAAATTTCAGCTTGTTCTTATCAAGCTGAGCAATCTGAGGGTCAGGTTCAATATTATAGTTTTCTGCTTCAGGCACCCTGAATTCCATTTTTAAAGGTTTATCCAACACGTTGACCCCCTCATCAATATAAAACCTTTGAAAATCCTTTCGCTCATGGTCCGGTTCCGTTACAATGATCTTTTGCCTGTCCTTTACAATTTTATAATGATCAGTAATGAAAGTTTTTCCGGATTCCCCGTCCAGAGAATCCATCAGGTTTTCAAGCTGGGTTTCATTAATGCCGAAGGAACTTAGAAAGCGATAGAGAAATATTTCCAGCGGATAACAAAGTTGTTTTAATAAAGGAATGTCAATCACCGTTAAATCATTCTCATGGCTTACCACTTTTTCTTTTCTGTCTTTTACGATTTCATCATACAAAGATTTCACCGCATTCAGGTGTTTGATATCTTTCATCAGGGTCTCATCAAAACCGGGATTTATCTCCCTCATGGCAGGCAATACTTTGTGCCTGATCTTGTTGCGGGAATATTTGACCGATAGATTGCTCGAATCCTCCCTGAATGCAATATGATTATCCTCCACATATTTTTTGATCAGCTGCCTGGAAGCAAACAGCAACGGCCTGAGAATTTTCCCGGATTTTGGCTTTATGCCCGTTAAACCTTCTATTCCGGTTCCGCGAACGAGGTTGATAAAAAAGGTTTCTATCAAGTCATCACGGTGGTGGGCCATTGCTATCCATTCAAAACCTTCAGATTGTCTGATATTTTCAAACCAGTCATGCCTCAGTTCCCTGGCTGCCATCTGAATGGAAATGCCTTTGTCTTTCGCATACTCCGATGTCTGAAAACTTTTAACAAAAAACCTGGCATTTAATCTTTGACTTTTATCCCTGACAAATGCCTCATCCTCATCGGATTCTTCACCCCGTAATTTGAAATTACAATGAGCCAGTGCAAAATGGAATTCACATTCATTAAAAAGATGAATCATGGCCATTGAGTCAATACCGCCACTCACTGCCAATAATACGCGACTGCTTTTGTCAAAAAGTTGATTTTCTTCAATATAGGAAAGGAACTGGGCAATCATGACGTTCCGATTGCAATTTAAAATATTTCCATCTCGTCAAGCCGGTTCATTAATTCTTTCACTGCCATGCCAGAATTCTGAAGAAACTGAAGCTCCTCATCATTCAGGTTTATCTCAATGATTTCTTTTATGCCAAATCGCCCTAATATGGCAGGGACACCAATAAAGACGTTTTCGAGTCCGAACTCACCGTTTAACTTAGTGGACAGGGGTACAATCAGGTTTTGATTTAAGGCAATGGATTCCACCATTTGCGCAGCAGCAGCGCCAGGTGCATACCATGCCGAAGTTCCCATTAAACCAACAAGTTCTCCGCCTCCTTTCCTGGTCCGGTCAATTATCTTATCAAGCTTTTCCTGGTCAATTAGTTCCGTGACCGGAATGCCTCCCACCGTGGTAAACCTGGGTAAAGGCACCATGGTATCTCCGTGGCCCCCTAACAACAATGCTTTTACACTTTGCGGAGACACATACAATTCCTCTGCTATGAACGCCCTGTATCTGGCAGTATCGAGTATTCCGGCCATACCAAATACCTGGGAGGGATTTTTTTTGGAAGCCAGTACGGCAGTATAAACCATGACATCAAGCGGATTGGAAACGACAACTATAATGGCATCTGGAGAATGCTCAACAACTTTTTCAGTGACAGACTTAACAATTTTGGCATTTTTACTGATCAAATCGTCCCGGCTCATGCCAGGTCTTCTTGGCAAACCAGATGTGATCACCACGATGTTGGAATTTTTGGTGGCTCCATAATCATTGGTTACCCCATATACCCGGGTACTAAAGCCGGCAACCGGTGCCGATTGCCATATATCTAATCCTTTGCCTTCTGCCAAACCATCCTTAATGTCCAATAATACAATTTCATGTGCATATTTTTGATTGGCAATGGAATTGACCACCGTTGCCCCAACATTTCCAGCACCAATTACAGATATCTTCATATTTTTTGTTTGGTTTATAATATTAAGTTAGTTTTCTTAGTTTCACTAATTAAATTCCGAAAATAATAATTTTAACTACAAAAATTAACAAATGGGTGTATTCAATGTTTAGGCAAGTAAAAAAAACATTATAAAAGCCTTGATATTATGCTATCTTTGTCCGATTTTGAATGCAGCATTGTATGGAATTTACCAACAATCAAAAACAGGTCTTTAAACAAGTAGATTTTCGCGTCATTTTATCCGTCACTTTAATGGCAGTTCTCGGTGTGGCATCAGTTGCCCCCGTATTTCCATCCATCCAGGAAGAATTCAACATTACAAAAGATCAGGTAAGTTTACTGGTCACCTTTTTTACACTGCCCGGCATATTTTTGACTCCTTTTCTGGGCATGTTGGCGGACAGGTTTGGCAGAAAACAAGTATTAATTCCATCCCTCTTTTTATTCAGTCTGGCCGGTGGACTTTGCGGTTTTTCAAATTCCTTTGAAATGCTGCTGGTATTTAGGTTCATTCAGGGAATGGGCGGTGCTTCACTAAATAGTATTAATGTTACATTAATTGGAGATCTTTATCATGGCAAAACCAGGGCAGCGGCCATGGGTTATAATGCCAGTATTTTAAGCATTGGAACCGCAGCTTATCCTGCCATTGGTGGGACCTTAGCATTGCTGGGATGGAATTTTCCGTTTTTTCTTCCTTTGCTGGCCATTCCCATTGGCATCATTTCAATCTTTTATATGAAAAGTGTTAAGCCTGAAAACGGTCAAACCCTAAAAGCCTATTTTAAAGAAGCCTGGCAAAGGATAAAAGACAGGCAGATTCTTTCCATATTTTTCATCAGCATTTCCACCTTTATCATTCTGTATGGATGCTATATTTCTTTTTTTCCCTTTCTGCTTGATGAAAAATTCAATGCTTCCAGTGTTTTTATCGGTATCCTGATGTCAACCATGTCCCTTTCCACAGCCCTCACCTCCTCTCAACTTGATAAGCTGATATCCAGGTTCTCCATCAAACAACTGCTTTTGTTTGCCTTTATCCTGTTTTTTATCTCCCTAATCCTGTTGCCTGTAATATCCAATAAATACCTAATTATCTTTCCCATCGCAATTTTCGGAGCTGCCCTCGGCTTAACCGTGCCCAATATGCATACCCTGCTGGCTGAACTGACACCTAAAAAGCACAGAGCCATCATGATGTCAATCAACGGGATGGTATTGCGCGGGGGACAAACATTAGGACCGGTCATCATTGGATTTGTTTATGCTTCCTTTGATTTAACCGCCACCTTTTTTGCCGGAGCCCTCATGGCCCTGCTGGTGATGCCAATGATTTCCGGATTACTGAAATAATATTCATCCAAACCATTGCATCCCATTTTTCATCATACAGCGATAAATCGTTGGATGGATAACAATATTCATGTCCACTTAAAGTCCATATCGCTTCCCCATTCCATATCATTCCTTATAAGTCGCAGGGTCGATAACAATATTCATTATCATGGCTAAAAAAATAAAGCGGCATGAAATATTGTTTATGTCCCTTTTCTTGACTCAAAACGACGAAATTATGAATCATCAAGATTCAAAATGATACCTGGCAATATCCCTGAACCCCATTAAGAAATCCCGCACATTCATTCTTTTCTTTCCTTCTGCCTTGATTTCTAGTATTTTAATAAATCCCCCTTTTACCGCTACATGGATATGGTTTTTATTGTCCGTTAATATTTCACCAGCCTGGTATGAATGATCTTCTTTTATCTTATCCGCTTTATAAATTTTCATTGAAATCCGATGATCCCCGTCCGTTATGTATGACCAGGCGGCCGGATACGGACTGAGCCCCCTGATAAAATTATACAATACATCAAGTTGCTGATTCCAGTTTATGCTGCAATCCTGTTTAGTTATTTTAGGGGCCGATTTAAGCTCCTGCTCCTCGCCGGTTAATTCGCGCTGCCTGGTCAGTCGATAATTACCTGATTCAATAAGTTGTAAAGTTTTTAATACCAAATCAGCGCCTTGATCCATTAGTTTATCATGCAAAGACCCTGCATCATCCTCAGAGGTGATGAGTGTTTTATGCTGCAAAATGATTTCTCCGGTATCAATATCATCATTAATAAAAAAGGTCGTCACCCCGGTTTCCCGTTCCCCGTTAATAATTGCCCAGTTAATGGGGGCGGCTCCCCGGTAATAAGGCAATAACGATGCATGCAGGTTAAATGTCCCGTATTTTGGAATTTCCCAGACAATTTTAGGAAGCATTCTGAAAGCGACCACCACAAAAACATCAGGTTGAAGTTCTTTCAGCGTGCTGATAAAGGATGGATCTTTCAGTTTTTGCGGTTGAAGAACCTTCAATCCGGACCTAGTGGCATACTCTTTGACATCAGATTCTTGTATTTTTTTCCCCCGGCCAGCCGGTTTATCGGAGGCAGTGACAACTGCCTTTACAGGATAATCGTTCTCAAGCAGACGTTTCAGTGATTCAACGGCAAATTCAGGGGTACCCATAAAAACAATGCTTAAATTATTTATACTCATGACAGCTAATCCGTTAATTTATATATTATTCAAAAATAAATTGATTATCTTTAAAATTGCAAAACTTATTTAAATTTTCAAAACAAATATTACTTTTGATTCGTATTATAATCTTATGAAAAAGGTATATACCTGCATATTGTTTTTATCACTACTGGCATTCTCCGGTTATTCCCAGGAGTCACCGTTAATTGACAGCCTGGAGCGCGTGCTTTTAAATGCCAGCAACGATGGGAAGCCAGCTATTCTCAATCAATTATCTGAAATTTACCTTGAGAAAAATCCCAAGCAATCCCTTTCCCTGGCACAGGAAGCCCTGAGAATTTCCAAGAATATTAACAACAAAAAACACATTGCTGAATCCCATTTATCCATAGGAAATGCCAAGGTTAACCTGCGGCAGCTTAATGAGGCCCTTAATCATTACGACACATCTCTGCAGGTTATCGGCAACAGGGAATATCCTGAGATAAGAGCCAATGTATTATCCTCCATGGGTTCTATAGAGGGAAGAATCGGCAACCGGGCAGAAGCCATTAAGCATTTAAAAAAATCCCTGGAAATATCACAGGAGATTGATTATTACTTTGGACTGAAAAAAAGTTTAAACCAGTTAGGCATCAATCACTTCTATTTATCTGATTATGACGAAGCCATCAAATACTTTAATCAGCAGTATGAGTTAGGAGTGCAGGAGAAAGATACCTCCATCATCGCAGGCAGTCTGAGTGCCTTAGGGATATGTTACAAGACCAAGGGAGACTTATCCAATGCGATTAACAATTATATGAAGGCGTTGGATATTAGTGAAAAACAGGGACAACCCCAGCGCGTGGCCCTGAATCTTTTTAACATTGCCACACTGTACAAACAACAAAAGCTTTATGATGAAGCATTGAACTTTTATATGAGGGCTTTAAAAGTTTTCAATAAAGAAAATGATAAATCGAATGTTGCATTAAGCTATAACAACATAGGCACAGTCTATCAAGCCATTGCCGAAAGCAAGCAAGACAGCCTGAAGGGCATCAAGGAAGTCCGCGATGATGATGAACCCGCTCTGAATGACAACATCAACCTTATTTATGATACAGCGCTGGTTTACTATGAAAAATCATTGGAATTAATGCAGGAGATTAATGACTCCCTGAACCTGGTGCATATCTATACCAATATCGGTAGTATCAGTAAAAATCGTGGCAATTATGCCAAATCAATCCGGGAATTCGAAACAGCTTTGAAAATCGCCAGAAATTCTGCGGATAAAATGCAGATTGCCAATATCCTTTATAACATTGGTGACTCCTATCTGGAGGAAAGCAAATTTACACTTGCGCTGGATTATTTCGAAGAAAGCCTGGAAATTACTAAAGAAATCGGTGTTAAAGATCCGAAACACAAAATATATCAGGGTCTTTCGGAAGTCTATGAAAAAAGGAATAATTATAAGCTTGCTTATGAAAACTACAGGCAGTATTCCATGGTAAAAGATTCCATTTACAATGAGGAGACCCAGCGTACCATCAATGAGATGAAAGAAAAATATGAATCTGAGAAGAAAGAACAACAGCTTAAAATTCAGGAGATAAACATTGAAAAGCAACAGGCCACTATCAGGCAGCAAAGAACATTGAACATTGCCGTCGGATTCGGTGCCATCTTATTGCTGGCCTTTTTGATTTTTGCTTTCTACCAGATCCGGATTGTGAAAAAGAAAAATACCTTGCTGGCTGAAAAGAATTTCCAGATTAACCAGCAAAAAGAAGAAATCGAAGCCCAAAAGGATGAGATCGAAGCCCAAAGGGATCTTGTATTTAAGCAAAAAGAAGAAATCACGTCCAGCATTCACTATGCCGAGCGAATTCAACGGGCGGTATTGCCTTCTGATGAATTGGCGGAAAGAATATTGCCCGAACATTTCATATTGTTCCGTCCCCGTGATATAGTCAGTGGTGACTATTACTGGATGACCAAGAAAAACGGCAAGGTGATTGCTGTTGCTGCCGACTCTACCGGTCATGGTGTACCCGGCGCATTCATGAGCATGCTTGGGGTGTCTTTTCTGAATGAGATTGTCAACAAACTGGAAGAACCGGAGGCCCATATCATCCTGAATCAATTACGGAATTATGTAAAAACCACCCTCGATCAAACCGGCAAAGAAGGAGAGGCAAAGGACGGAATGGATATTGCCCTGACCATCCTGGATTTTGAAAACATGTCCGTTGAATATGCAGGAGCCTATAATCCGCTATATATCATTAGGGATGGTGAAGTACTTGAAAGAAAAGCTGATAAAATGCCAATTGGCATATATATCAAAGAAAAAGAATCTTTCACAAGGAACGTCATTCCACTCCAAAAGAATGACACCATATATATATTCTCGGATGGATTTGTCGATCAGTTTGGCGGTGAACAAGGAAGAAAATACATGTCGAAACCTTTCAAAAGGCTGCTCACTTCCATGCAGGATAAATCCATGGCTGAGCAACGGGAAATACTCGACAAAGAGGTGGATGACTGGCGCGGAGAGATCCCTCAGCTTGATGACATTATCATCATCGGAATCCGTGTATAACCGAACTCAATTCATTATATTGCAAATCATTTTAATTTACTCTGAACGAAGGAAAAATGGAAGACAATAAAAAGATTAAATATAAGGATGCCATAGGGGAAATCGAAGAAATACTTTCCAAAATTGAAAATGAGGAACTGGATGTTGACGAACTTTCCGCTAAAATTAAAAGGGTAACCCATCTGCTGAGCATTTGCAAGTCGAAGCTGAAAACAGCCGAAGCAGATGTTGAAAAGATCATTAATGAAATGAATAATTAGTAAACAGGATTTTACATTTTCTTAACATATGTTATACTTTTATTTTCT
>CAYFUP010000018.1:0-4438 GCA_964346235.1 uncultured Bacteroidales bacterium
GCGCCTTGGCAAAGAACAAAATAACTTCGTTTATTCTGCACAGTTTATTTTGCATTAAACCCTTAGTGGAATTTAAAAACATTTAGCGGTTCAATCAACAGTCATATTGTTTTTAAAAGGGGACTAATACTGCAAAATTAACATAAAATTGATTAAAAACAAACAAGTATGCATATATTTTTATATGTTTATTAATACATGACTATTTTTTTTATACCATGCTTATATTCTCAGTATTTGATCATAAATTATGATGAGAAATACGATTAAGCGACCCTATTCCTCTTAAAATATGTGAAGTCCTTTCTTCTTAATTTATTGCAACAATTATAAACACTATCAGGCAGCAAACCTGATGAAGTTCCTTCCTTGCTTTCTTACACCCCTGTTTTTTGACAGTTCTTTCCATCGATTTAATGAAATCCACTGATTATCTATGCTTTTTAATCCCCCTTTAATGCCAGCTTCATGAGATTTTAATTATCCCGCTGCAAATTTGGATTCCAGTAATTTAATAATTATATAAACATGATAAAGCTATATATACCGAAACCAAGAATATAACAGTTATAATGTTTCTGTTAACACGGATAAATTCATATTTATTCTTGCTCTTGATGATAGAAGTAAAATCAACAAAACCTTTAAAAAGGTAAAAGAAACCCCTAGAAAAAGCATAGCTGCAGATAATGCAAGTAGTGGAGAAAGCGACGGAGGTGATGAATAGCCAATAAATGAAAGGATATGTCTTTAAACCTCAATCTTATGAAGAACCCTATCTAAATATTAATATTGTTTTTTAATGTCCCATGCAAAGGCTCTTATACCCACTTCTTCGTTAATGGAATCAAGTTTTTTTATTTTCTCCAATACAACATCCACCTTTTCATCATCCACGATGGTTAGGGTTGCTGCATTGGATTCAGGCCAGGTATGGGTTCCCATGTGCGGAACACCGGTTTTGGATCCCCTTCCATATACACTGTCCCATTTCGTGTATCCCCTAATTTCAAGTCGATCCAACATGTATTCCACTTTTTCGGTATGGGCCTGGTTATAAATTATGAATATTGCCTGCATATGAGATAAATTTTAAATTAAAAACTTCATTTTCATTAAACAAGATAATGTTAATAAAAGAACCCTCCAAATTATCATTTTATATTTTACAAACCATCAATGGCCTGCATTGATATTACATATCCATAAATTTGAATTTGCTTCTTACCTGCTGCTTCACGTCCCTTTCTCCTCTTGTGGCAAAAATCCGGTATATAATGGGTACAATAACCATGGTTATCAGGGTTGAAAAAATCAGTCCACCAATCACTGAAATACCCATGGGACTCCATATTTCCGATCCTTCCCCGGTGCTTAGCGCAAGCGGCAGCATGCCAAGAATGGTGGTAAAGGCTGTCATCAATACCGGACGCAACCTGTATTTGCCCGAAAGGACGATGGCTTCATCCAGCGGATATTCCCGGTCGCGCATTAAGTTGATGTAATCGACCAGGACAATGGCATTTTTTACGACAATGCCGATTAGCATGATGGCGCCCAAGCCGGCAATTATGCTGAGGGTGGTATCGGTTATCAGCAAAGCCAGTATTACCCCCGTAAAGGCAAACGGAATGGAAAACATGATGATAAAAGGCTCTTTCAGGGATTCAAACTGGGAAGCCATGACAATGTAAACCAAAACCAGACTTAAAACCAACAATAAGGCCAAATCTGCAAATCCTTCCTGCTGTTCCTCATAAGCGCCGCCTACTTCAATAAGAATTTCCCTCGGGACATCCAGTTCATCAATTTCCGACTGAATGTTTTCAGCCAGTTCTCCCAGTGAGGTCCTGTAAGGTTTGGCAGTCACCGTAACCACCCTTTCTCTTTGCTGATGTTCTATGTTGGGAGGCGACCAGTATTCTTTTACCTGGCCAATTTCGCCAAGCTTAACCATTTGACCGGAAGAAGTTTGCAATGAGATGTTTTCAATATCTGAGATTGAATTTCTGTATTTTTCTTTAAACCTGACCACTACATTGTATTCTTCACCAGCCTCTCTGTACCTGGTGGCTGTTAAACCTGCAATCCGGTTATAAAGCGAAGTTGACACCATCGCCGTATTTAAACCCACAGCAGCCATCTTTTCCCTGTCCAGTTCCACCTGAAGTTCGGGTTTGGCTTTTTCCCGGCTTATTTGAATATCCCTTGCTCCGGTTATGTTTTCTATTCGACCGGATATTTCATTGGCCAGAATGGTGGTTTGATCAATATCGTACCCATAGATTTCAACATCCACGGTGTTACCACCCATGCTGCCCATGCTATTGCCCCCGGTATTGATATTGTAATGAATGATCTCAGGTATTTTATCTATTCTTTGTCTGATGTTTTCAGCAATTTCCCATACCGATCGCTCCCTGTCTTCCAGGTCTGAAAGCTTCAGCCTGTAGTTGATAATATTGGATCCAGTCGATTGAAAAATGGCCATGATTCCGCCTTCGTCATCAGAACCGGCTGAAGTAGCTATTAACTGTATTTCCGGAAAGGTCTCAAGAATTATATCGATCTGACGGGCAGTCTGAATGGTCTGATCAACCCTGGTTCCGGATTGTAACTCAACATTCATCGAGATTGTACCTTCATCCGATTCAGGAATAAACTCAGTTCCCAGTCCGCCCGCCATAAACAGTGAACCCATAAAAATAACAAGGGCCAGCACCAGAATGATTAACTTATGATGCAGACTCCATTTCAACAAATTACCATACCAATTATCAAGCCTATCAAGCATGGGGGCTATGGTGTTTTCATAACTTAATCTTTTGTCTTTAGAAGCTTTGGCATGCAGTTTCAACAATTTTGAACTCAACATGGGTGTTAATGTAATGGCCGCCAGCGTGGAAGTTACAACCGTTATGGTCACAATCCAACCCAGTTGCCTGAAAAGCACCCCGGTCATTCCCCCAATCATCGTCATGGGTAAAAATACTGCCACCACCGTTAACGTGGTGACAATCACCGCCAGCCAAACCTCATTGGTAGCATAAATGGCTGATTCCCTGGGACTGCTACCCCTGTCGATATGTTTTGATATGTTCTCCAAAACCACAATGGCATCATCCACCACCATCCCGATGGCTATGGATAAAGCTGAAAGAGAAATTATGTTGATGGAACTGTCCGTTAAATGAAGAAAAATAAAAGAGACAATCAGCGAAATGGGAATGGTTAATACGATAATAAAGGTGGCCCTCCAGCGTCCAAGAAAAAACAAAACGACAATGGTTACCGACAGCAAGGCAAATAACAACGTTTCGGTCAGGTTGCGGATTGACCCTGTAATAAACTCGCTGGTGTCAAACACCTTTTGAATCTTAATGTCAAAGGGCAGTTCTTCTTTCATCTCATCCATTTTATTAATGATTTCATCAGCTACCCTGACCGTATTGGCCCCGGATTGTTTCATGATCATCATCCGCACGCCTTTCTGCCCATTGATTTTTTCGTCCACCGTCATTTCTTTGATGGAATCCCTGACGGTTGCCACATCTTTTAGATAAATGGATTGGCCGTTAAAATTTCCCAGTACCAGCTCCCTGATATAATCACTTCTTTCAAATTCTCCTTCCACACGGATGGGATATTTCATTTTTCCCATTTCTATGTTTCCGGTAGGCATGTTTAGGTTTTCTGCCTGCAGCACTGAACCTATTTGTTCAACCGACATGTTGTAGGCTTCCAGCTTCCGGGGATCCATTTCCACCATAATTTGCCTTATTGGGGTTCCCATTAAACTGACCGAGCCTATTCCTTCGATCCGGTTCAAAGGATTGATAATTTTTTCTTCCAGGATTTTCTCTATTCCTTCATAGCTATCATCAGCTGTTACCGCAAACATTAGAATTGGCATCATGCTGGTGCTGAATTTAAAAATCTGAGGTTCATCCGCATCCTCCGGAAGCACATCTTCCACAAAGGATAATCCGTCCCGTATATTATTGGCAGCTTCATTCAAATCGGTTTCATATTCAAATTCCAGGGTAACCACCGATATGTTATCCCTTGATACAGAAGAAATTTCCTTTAACTTATCTACTGAATTCAATGCATCTTCAATGGGTTCCGAAATATTTGACTCTATATCTTTTGCATTGGCCCCTGAATACGAGGTAAAAACGGTAATGGCCGGGTATTCGATTTCAGGATACAGGTCAATGGGCAAATTATACAATGAATAACCCCCAAATACCAGGATGGCGATAAATATCATGATGGTTGTAATGGGTCTCTTTACAGCACTTCCATATATACTCATAATTTTTGTTGTTTTACTTTTTTACAATTTTATAATAAAAAGCAAATTTTCTTACTTTCGGTATTCTGAAAACCAGCCAATTTACTATCCTACAATTATACCATCATACGAATCTACCAT
>CAYFUP010000018.1:4538-24378 GCA_964346235.1 uncultured Bacteroidales bacterium
CATACTATTCTACCATCATACTATTCTACCATCATACTATTCTACCATCATACTATTCTACCATCATACTAATCTACCATCATACTAATCTACCATCATACGAATCTACCATCCTGTTATTCAACAATTTTCAATTTAGCACCATCAAGTAACTTTGCCTGTCCAGTTACTATCAGCTCATCCCCTTTATTTATCCTGTTGGTCCTTAGCTCAACCATCTCATCAAAACGTTTTCCGGTCTCAACCATAATCTTATCTGCTTTGCCATTATCATTGACAAACACATACCTGTTGTTGGTTCCTTCCTCCTTTAAAACCGCAATAGCAGGAACAACCCAGGCTTTTAACTTGTCCAGTTCAATGCTTATCCCGGCAAACATGCCGGGCCGCAATGTTTCGCTTTTGTTGTCAATCATTATTTCAAGGTTAAAAGTGCGTGTATTCGGATTGATGGTGGGATATACCCTGAATATTTCCCCTTCAAATTTTTGCTCAGGGTATATATCGCTCTTTATGCTGACATTCATGCCTTCCTTGATGTTGGGAAAATACTTTTGTGCAACGCTAACCCTGGCTTTTAAAGGTTGAATTTGCATTAAAGTTAAAACAGCCGCTTTACCTGCCTGAGTGTTGGGTGCGCCGGAATACATTTCCTTGCTTTCATAGTACTTTCCAGTCACAATTCCCGTAAGGGGTGATTCCAGGGTGGTGTTTTCCTTTAAAAATTTTACATTTGATTTAGCCACTTCATATTGCGTCATGGTTTGTTCATATTGCTGTTCCGAAATGCTGCCCAATTGATATAAGGTATCCACCCGCCTGAAATTCGACTCGGCATTCTCCAGTTGCGTAAGTGCCTGTTGTAATTGCGTTTTATCCATTTCAACCAGTAACTGGCCTTTCTTTATCCTATCTCCCACCTCAACATGGATGGCTTCAATTCTGCCCGGAGAGGAAGGGGCGTAATTCACTTCCTTGAAAGCAACAAGATTGGCAGTATAATCAAGGTTTCTGGCTATGCTTCGTTCCTGAACCTGTTGAACCTTAACCGTATATACTTTTTCCTGTATTTCTTTTTGTGTATTGCCGTCTTCTAATTTTGCCTGGTTGCAGGATATTGGTAAAAACGATGCAAAACATGCTATTCCTGCTTTAACTGCCTGGTTCATTTTCGGTTTTTTTATATTTAAACTATCGAATTTTCAATATTTCTATTATATGAACCCCTCATCCATTTTAAGTATTCAGTAAATCCTTTATTAAAGTTCATTATATAGTTTTTCCAGCTTAAGCTTAGCCTGCAATAGTTTTAAAACGGCTGAATAATAATTGTTTTCAGCCTGCAGGTAATTGCTGTTGGCCTGGGTCAGGTCAATGCTGGAAACCATTCCCTGGTTGTATTTATGACTGATGCTCTTGTACACCCGCTTGGCCACCTCAACATTTTCTTTCTGAACCTGATAATTTTCATAGGCATTGGTATATTCAAACGTCAACTGCTTATCCTGAATGGAAAGTTGTTCTTTCAGCATGGCTTTACTTCGCTGTGTTTTATCCAGTTCAATTCTGGCTTGATCCAATTTAGCCTTCCGGGTTCCTCCGGAAAAGATGGGCAATGACAAATTTAAACCGGCAGCATTTCTTGGACTCAAATCAAAAGCAGAAGTCAACAGTTTTTCTCTGTAAGAATAAAATCCGGATACAGTCGGGGTAAAGGCCCACTTTTGCATCTTGACCTGTTTTTGTCCAATGTCCTCTTGTGATTCAAGTATCTGGAAATTCGGATTTTCAGTGACATCAAAGCTTTCATTCCACTGATTTTCAATTGAACTTTGGGTTAAAATAACTGAAAGGCTGTCTTCGAGCTGTATCTTAGTATCCCGGTCTAATCCCAGCTGAAACCGGAACATATTGTAATTGAGTTTGATGTTGCGCTCCATTGATTTTTTGGAGTTTTCAAGCTCCGCAAGGCTTACGCGAATTTGATCCACATCGGTTTCTTCTGCCATTCCTGCCCTATACATATCATTGGTACTCTTCATTACTTTTTCCAGGTTTTCAATGTTATCATCGATAATGCTTAACAATTGCTCAGAAATTAAAATCATATAATAAGTGCTCATGATGGTTTCCTTAACCTGTAGTTCTGTGAGAGACAGGTTGCTTTGTGATAACTTTTTTCCAATTTTGGCAAGCTGAATTCCTATCCAGTATTGTCCGCTAAAAATAAGTTGCGAAACCTGAACATTGGCATTGGCCTGATCTTCCATAATTATTGTAGTTGGTCCGGAGGGCTGCATCATCTGGGAAATGGCATTTAACACTTCCTGATCGCCCTGATCCAATACGGAATAATCAATATCCGGAGGGGCACCTCCAGCATCACCACCTCCTGCCCCAAGTTCAAATTCATAATTGAAATTGGTGGTATAATCTAGAGAGCCATCAACCTGTGGCAGTCCCGGTCCGAAGGCTTCCTTTATTTCTTTATCTGCTATTCTGATGTCTTCTCTGGCATTTAATAACTCCTTGTTATGTTCCATGGCATACTCTTTTGCCTCCTCCATGGAAAAACTCACCGGTTCTTGCTGAGAAAAAGATGACAGCGGTATAACAAGCAGCATAATGCATTTTATGAATGTTAACTTCTTCGGCATTCTTTTTGGATTTCTTATTGTTTTGAACAGGTATTTTAATGTTAAATTCAAATATTCCATAATCAACTAAACTTTGTATTAATAAGATATGGTTTATAACTATCTAAACTTAACAATACATAAAATATTTTATTCCCTTATTTTATTCTTTTTTCTTCATAATCGGCTTTTAATGACTCTATCCGTTCAAGAAAAAAATTCATCATGTCAATCAAACGCTCATAATACGAGGCATTTGAGGAATTTTTATCAGCTTTTAACGCCAGGATTTTTGATAAAAAGTCTTTAAAACCCTCCGTCTTTTTTTCAAACTCATCAATAATTGAAAACGTATCCCGCTTTTTTAACTGAAAATACCTTTTCCGGTCGCACGGAATGGTCACATATTCAATACTTCCCCTTATTTCAAGGTTACGCAGGGCATTGCTGGCAGAACTTTTGCTTATTTGAAGTTCTTCAATAATCTCATCAAAGGTAAATTGTTCTTTGTCCATTACCATTAGCAATCCCAATATCCTGCCTGCGATGGGCTGAAAACCTTCTTTATCAAAATGACGGCCAAGTTCTTCAATCAATTCCTTTTGTTTCTTTACTCTTTCTTCCGTGTTCATGCTTGGATGATGTTAATGCAGTTACAAATGATGTATTTTTTCGAACCACAAATATAAAATAGTTTTTTTAGTTTACAATATTATAAACTTTATTTTTATATTTTTTTAAATGAGGATCCGAAAACCGGATCATCATTAAATTCATTAGTTTTGCATTTATGTACCCTACTTCAGAAATAAGATGGTTTTGTCCAGGAAAGCTTCCTGAAGAAGTTATTGGATGGTACCAGGCACATGCGGGTATCCCTGAGGACAAATCGCCAAGAAAAGACCAGTATCTTTGTATCCCTGGTTATGATACCATGGGCATAAAAATCCGGGAAGGAAATATTGAGATCAAAGCCTTAATCAAGACCCGGAGGTTGTTCAGCCTTGGCGAAAACTCATTAGGATATGCAGGCGACTGGAGAAAGTGGAGTTTTCTGCTGAAGGATGAAAGTCCGCCCCTGCATCAGTTAATGAATCCTGCTTCATCATGGATTGAAGTATATAAGAAAAGAAGCCTGCTAAGGTATCAAATCACCACTGAAAAGAATACAAAGTCCATTTCTACGGGGATACCATGTTTGGCAGGTTGTGATGTTGAACTCACAGAAATTTTTATCCGTCAGGATCCATGGTGGAGCCTTTGTTTTGAAGCATTCGGTCCGGAAGCAGAAAACCATCAAAACCTGGATTTAATGATCAATTCCTTTTTTCAACCCCCACCACCCTTTTCATTTAAAAGCCAGGATTCATTCAGTTATCCCGAACTATTAGGAAAATACATCTAAAATTTTCGTTAAGGGAAATAATATCAACAAGTAACATATAAAACGTTTAAAAACAATAGTTTACACTGATAATTCTGACTTCTTATCTTTTTTAGTGTATTTTTTATAAAATTGTTAATATCTTTGATACTATAACCATGTTAGATAATCATAAAGCTAAAACCCTGGTTCATTAAACAATATAAACCCAAACCAAATGAGCGATTTCATTATTGAGGCTACACAAAAATCTCCCAGTGTAATACTATTATATAATGAAGGTTTGTTTGAGCTGAAGGGAAATTCAATCCTCGAAGATCCGGAGACATTTTACAATCCCATTATCAACAAATTGGATGAGTATCTTCATTCAAACAAGGAAAGCACCAGTGTCATCATTTACCTGACTTATTATAACTCAGGCACAGTAAGAAGCCTGATTACCCTTTTTAAAATGATTGAAAAACACCATAAGCAAGGAGAAAAGATTTCTATTCAATGGCATTATAAATCCAATGACACCGTTTTAAAAGAGGATGGCATTGATTACAACAAACTTGTGGATGTGCCGTTCCAATTGGTAGAAAGGGATGATTAATGGAAAATAACGAAGCTCAAAATAGCGAAGCAACAACCGACCAACTAGAGGTAAGAAAACTATTAACAATTAATAAAATAGTAAAAAGCATTAGTGATGAAAAACCGCTGAATGAATCACTCTTACAGGTGTGCCATATCCTTCCCGAGGGATATATTTATCCGGATTATGTGAACGTACGTATCAGCTATGGCGAAAAACAGGTGACAACAAAGAATTTCAAAGAAACCAGGTGGGTAGAACACCAACAGATAAGTCTTCCGGATCAAACAGATGGTCTGGTCGAAGTTTTTTATACCCATGAATACCTGGAGCATGCTAACAATGATTATTTGAATAAAAACTCAGAATACATTGAAAACATAGCACAACTTATTTCGGGACTGATAGCCCGCAATCAGCTTGAAATACTGCTTCATGAAAACAGGGAAAGAATCAAAGAACTGACCGGTATACATCGCACCACTGAAATTCTTAAAAAAGGAAAAACCCTGGAAGAATCTTTGCATGAGATATGCCGTTTTTTGCCTGAAGCATGGCAATATCCGGAATATACTGCTGCCAAAATTACTTTGGAAGATAAGGTATTTCGAAGTTTTCCTTTTAAAGAAACCTCATGGGTGCAGGTTCAAACCTTTGAAACTGCTGACAGCAGAAAAGGCAGTATTGAAATCTATTATTTAAAAGAATTTCCTGAAGCGGATGAAGGTCCTTTTCTGGAAGAGGAAAGAAGGCTATTGGATGATCTGGCTGCCCTGATATCCGAAACGGTATCAAAAAACTCCATGCACCGACTTTTCCGGGATAACATGGAAAGATTGAAAGAGTTAAGAGGAATCAACCAGACATCTGCTATTCTGAAAAATAGTAAAAATATTGAAGAAGCACTTCAGGAAATATGCACCATTCTTCCGGAAGCCTGGCAATATCCTGAACATACTGCCGTTCGCATAACCTACGGGAAAAAAATATTTACAAGCGGTAACTTTTGGGAAACTAATTGGTTTCAAAAAGAAAAATTCAATGCCCCCGGAAATAAAAAAGGATTGATTGAGATATTTTATTTAAAAGCGTTTCCTGAAGCAGATGAAGGACCTTTCTTGAAAGAAGAACGACATCTTTTAATCAACCTGGCAAACCTCATATCCGGTTCTGCTACCAGAAATGTTTTCAAAGAATTGCGTGATGCGAACACAGAGCGGTTAAAAGAACTTAAAGCCATTAATAAGACCTCAGCCATCATCGCAAAAGGAAAATCTGTGGATGAAACCCTGCAAGATATCGTTGAAATTCTCCCGGGCTCCTGGCAATATCCAAAATTCACCGTGGCAAGAATTTTTTTTGAAGAAAAGTATTATACCAGTCCAGGTTTCAAAAAAACCAGGTGGATTCAAAGTGAAAATTTCACCACCATCGATTCTAAAAAAGGAACCGTTGAGATATGCTATCTTAAGCAATTCAGAGATATAGATGAAGGGCCTTTTTTAAAAGAAGAAAGGCATTTGTTGATCAACATCACAAAACTTATTACCGGTTACCTGAATAATTACAAGGGGCGGGAGATCATGCAATCAAAAACCGCCGGCAACAAAATTGATGCCCACAAGTCTTATGAATTCCGAAAGTCATTCATCCAAAACAAAAGACCTCTTCAGCTTTTTTTTAATCAGCAAATCATAGATAAATACATTTATCTTGACATGATGAAATACAAAGTAAAGGAAATACTCTTTGTCGCCACCCTTTATGATGCTTTCATCCTGGAAAATGAAGACAACTTTTTTGAACAGTTCATGGGAGAAATCTATCAATACAGTCTGTTTTCGCTTCCACGAATAACAGGGGTTACATCTGAAGAAGAAGCCATGGAGATAATGCAAACAAAAAGCTTTGATCTGGTGATCTTAATGATAGGTATTGATAGAAAAACGCCCATCGATATTAGTAAAAAAATAAAAAATACGCAACCCAACCTGCCCATCTATGTATTGTTAAGCAATAAATCCTGCATAAAGCAATTTGAAGAGTTGGTGCCGACCACTGCTTCCCTGGATAAGTTGTTTGTTTGGCAGGGAAATTCTCAGATATTCTTTTCCATTGTTAAATCCATTGAAGACAATGCCAATGTTGAAAATGATACTAAAATAGGTCTGGTCAGAATAATATTACTGATAGAGGATGCAGCCGATTATTATTCCAGGTATCTTCAGGCTTTATATTCCATTGTTTTTGAGCAAATTCAAAACATATTGCCTGAAGTGGAGAAAAATGAACTGGACAAAATAAGTAAAATGCGTTCCAGGCCAAAGATTCTTCATGCCAGAAATTATGAAGAAGCCATGTATATCTTTAACAAGTACAAGGATTTTATGCTTTGTGTGATATCAGATGTTGAATTTGAGCATGAAGGGCTTCTGGATAAATCGGCAGGGATTAAATTTATTAAGTATGCCAAATCACAAATCAATAACCTGCCTGTCATTTTACAATCAAGTAATGATAAATATATTAAGGCTGCCGGAGAAATGAACATTAGTTATATTAACAAAAATTCAAAAACCCTCCACCAGGATTTAAAAACATTTCTTACGGATTACATTTATTTTGGTGATTTTATTTTCAGGGACAGTAAAGGCAATCAAATTGCCCGGGCAAAATCCCTGCGTGAATTTGAAACCCTGCTTTATCAAGTACCTGCCGAATCATTAACACTTCATGCCAGGGAAAATCAGTTTTCTTTATGGCTCATGGCAAGGGGGGAAATTGAGTTGGCTAGACAGGCCAATCCTGTAAAAGTAAGTGATTTCAATACAGTTGAGGAATTCAGAGCGTTTTTTATCCAACAGATTAGGCAGCATAAAGAAGAAAAGAAACGGGGTAAAGTATTAAACTTCGATGAAACTTCCATTTTAGATGAAAAAAACATCATTTCATTCTCCGGAGGCTCATTCGGTGGAAAAGGCAGAGGAGTAGCCTTTATTAATGCGTTAATTAATAACCTTGATTTTTCATTTATCTCCGATAAAATCAATATTCGGTCTCCGTTGACTGCCATCATCGGTATCGATGCGTTTGAGGAATTTCTTGAAAACAACCATTTAGAGAGTATTATTTTCAATAGCAAGCTTAGTTATCCGGATATCAAGAACTTGTTTGTCAGGGGGGAACTGTCAAAAGCGTTAATGCAAAAACTTGAAGTATTTCTCGAACAGGTAGAAAAACCAATTGCCATCCGCTCTTCTTCTTTATCCGAGGACTCCATTACCCAGCCATTCGCCGGTGTTTTTGATACCTATATCATTCCGAATAATCACCCGGATAAACAAACAAGACTGAAAATGCTTGCGAATGCCATAAAACTCGTGTATGCTTCCATCTATTCTGATGATGCCAAAACTTTTTTTACAGCCATCGGTCATAAAAACGAAGAGGAACGAATGGCAATTATTCTCCAGGAACTTATAGGTAATCAGTACGACCATTATTATTATCCCCATATCAGCGGTACAGCCCAATCCTACAATTATTACCCGGTTTCCCAAATGAAACCGGAAGATGGGTTCGCCAATATTGCCATCGGTCATGGATTCTACGTAGTTGGTGGCAGAAAATCATACAGGTTCTCCCCAAAAAATCCTGAAATTGAAGTATTTTCAACCAAAGATCTGTTAAACAGTACCCAGGTTGAATTGCTGGCATTGGATTTATCAAAGAAAAATATTGATCTCATGAATGATGGAGAGCTTGCGGCTTTTGATTATATTGATTTAAGCGTGGCCGAAAAACACGGAAGCATAAAACATTGTGTATCGACATATAATGCGGATAATGACAGGATTGAACCAGGTCTCCTTAAATCCGGTCCCAGGATTGTGAACTTTGCCAATATATTGAAGTTTAGCCAGGTACCCCTGGCACAAACCATCAATGTTATTTTAAACATGATCAAAGAAGCACTGGGTTCTCCCGTAGAAATTGAATATGCTGTGGATTTAAACAGAACGATAAATCACCTGCCTTCATTCTATTTGCTTCAGATCAAACCATTAATCGGAGAACAACTAAATAATGAAGTTCTTACCTCTACCATCAATCATGAAGATTGTATTTTATACTCCCGCAATAGTGTTGGCAATGGCAGGGTCAATACCATCAGGGATTTAATATTTGTTGATGTATCCAAATTTGATAAGATGAAAACCATGGAAATGGCAAAGGAGATAAAGGAACTGAATGAAATGATGGTCAATCAAAACAGACAATACATTTTAATTGGACCTGGACGTTGGGGTACCCGTGAAAAGTCGCTCGGAATCCCGGTCAACTGGAATGATATATCCAATTCAAAAGTAATTATTGAAATGAGCCTGGCTCATTATCCCCTGGATGCTTCACTGGGGTCACACTTTTTTCATAACATCATTTCTATGAATATTGGTTATTTTTCTGTGCTGAACAGCTCCAATACGGACTATATTAAGTGGGAAATCATTCATCAACAACCTGTTATAAATGAAACAAAGCATTTTAAACATGTTCGTTTTGATAAACCACTGGAAATAAGAATGAACGGGAAACAAAGGACTTCAGCCATTATTTATCAGTAACATCCAATGAACCCAATAAAGATAGGAATATATAGCGGTCAAAGATTGGTTTGTGAAGGCCTTGAAAAATTATTTGGTGATAATGAAAATATTGCCGTGAGTTTTTTATGTCATGAGCAAAGCAAACTCAACAACAGCGTTAATCATTCAAACATTAATGTATTAATTCTGGACATCAACCATCAAATACCAGTGATGACTGGAATGATTTATAATTTGACCATGGATTTTCCAAAAGTCAGCATACTGGTATTGTCAGCAGTCGTGACAGAAAAGCTGCTATACAAAACGATTAAGGCAGGTGCGAAAGGATTCCTTTCCAGTGAATCTTCAAAGAATGATTTATGGGAGGCCATTTATACCCTCAGAAATGGTTATGATTATTACAGCAAGTCCATTACCCATCTGTTATTAAACAATTATATCAACCATATAAGATTACATGATGAGAATGAGCCATCAAGTGATAAGGCTGACGACAGCATATTGACGGATAGTGTTCGAACAAACAATAATTCAGTAGGCAGTGAGCAGTCGGGCAGTGGGTCAGTAGTCAGTGGGCATTCGGGCAGTGGGCAGTTAATGAATAAATCGCTAAGTCCCCGCCAGCAAGAAATAGTGAAATTATGGGGAGAAGGTTATTCCAACGGGGAAATCGCTGAAAGGCTTTTCATCAGCATTCGCACCGTAGAAACGCATAAAAACCATATTATGCAAAAACTTAACCTTCGGACCAATGTTGATTTAGTAAAATTCGCCATCAGAAACAACCTGATAGATTTGTAAACGTGCTTATCAGATTATGATCTGGCTTTCCTGGATTAGTTTAGTTTTTCTAAGTAATTTCCTGAAATTTTTATGTGTTTTACGTAAAATCATCCTCACTTTCCGTCACCAATCCAAAAGATCTTTAATTTAGGCCATCTTAAAACAGGGCAAACATTGCTGTTTTGAATTCATTGCAGCATAATAAATTTAACCAGTGGCTTTCCCTTTTATCTTTAACAGGTAGTCCAGGAGAAAAAGACCAATAAAAATGTCAGTAATGACCGCATATTCCTCATGAAAACGAAATTTTAATAAAAGAGGATAACGGACTTATAAGGTTGATATACATGGCTAAATGAACCCTGACTGGAATCAATGTATGATAAAAACAAACAACAAATCTTTAATCTAAAAAAAGTAATATTATGGAAAACTTATTTGATGTACAAGTAAATGACTTTATGTCGAAAATCATTGCAAAAAACCCTGGGGAAACTGAATTCCACCAGGCTGTGAAAGAAGTTACAGAATCGTTAATGCCTTTTTTTGAGGAAAACCCGGTCTTTAAACATGAAAAAATTCTTGAACGAATTGCTGAACCGGAAAGGGTCATCATTTTCAGGGTACCCTGGCAGGATGATGGTGGCAATGTTCAAATAAACAGAGGATTCAGGGTTGAAATGAACAGCGCCATCGGACCTTATAAGGGTGGTCTCCGATTTCATCCCACAGTGAACCTGGGTATTTTAAAGTTTTTAGCATTTGAACAGGTCTTTAAAAACAGCCTTACTACCCTGCCCATGGGGGGAGGTAAAGGAGGTTCTGATTTTGATCCAAAGGGCAAATCCGATAATGAAGTCATGCGATTTTGTCAGAGCTTTATGACTGAACTATCCAGACATATTGGTCCCGATACTGATGTACCTGCTGGCGACATTGGCGTAGGAGGACGGGAAATAGGTTTTCTATTTGGACAGTATAAAAGAATGAAAAATGAATTCACCGGAGTATTGACCGGAAAAGGAATTGAGTGGGGTGGCAGTTTGATTAGACCGGAAGCAACCGGTTATGGAGCAGTATATTTTGCTGAGGAGATGTTAAAAACCCAAAATGAAAACTTAAAAGGGAAAACCTGCGTTGTTTCAGGTTCCGGAAATGTTGCCCAATACGCTACAGAAAAAATAATTCAGCAGGGCGGCAAAGTGTTGACACTCTCAGATTCTTCCGGTTATATTTATGATAAAGACGGCATTGATGATGAGAAACTGCAGTTTGTCATGGAGCTTAAAAATGTTAAGAGAGGCAGAATAAAAGAATATGCGGACAAATATGGCGTTACTTATGTGGAAGGCAAAACCCCCTGGGAAGTAAAATGTGATTTGGCGCTACCAAGTGCTACTCAAAATGAAATCAAAGAAGAAGATGCCAAAACCCTGGTCAATAACGGGTGCATCGCCATTTCCGAAGGTGCCAATATGCCTTGCACCCCTGAAGCCGTTGAGGTCTTCATAAATAATAAAATCCTTTATGGACCTGGAAAAGCCGCCAATGCTGGTGGAGTTGCGGTATCCGGATTGGAAATGACACAAAACTCATTGCGGTTTCCATGGCAGCGGGAAGAAGTGGATGCCAAGCTCCAGCAAATCATGATAAATATTCACAAAACCTGCGAAAAATATGGCAAAGATGAGTCTGGATTCATCAACTACGTCAATGGAGCCAATATTGGTGGATTCATAAAAGTCGCCAAGGCCATGATAGATCAGGGAATGGTTTAGAAATAAAACCAGGCCTACACGATGCTAAAATTTATCGTTAACTGAATTATTTGGTTTATTTTTGTTTAGATTTATGCAATAATGGTTCACTAAAATGTCAATCATGAATAAAAATCCAGGTATATACCAGGATGACATGATTCCAAATTATGGCCGGAAAAAAAATCGCTCCGTTCAGGCTGATATTAATAAGAAAAACTTTAAAGTATCCGATAATGATGTCAACGATGACGTAGATAAAGATTATCTATTGGATTGTCTTAAGATAACCCCTGAAGAGCGGTTTATCAGATGTACTGAGTTTTCGGAATTTAGTGCCAGACTAAATCAATATATCCAAATTGAGCTTGCACATGATCATCCAGATATATACGAATTGAAATGACGTACCTCGAACAATTTACCCGGATTATTCGTGCCTTAAATAAGGCTGACGTAAAATATATGATCGTTGGAGGTTATGCTGTGAATGCTCATGGGTATTCCAGGAATACTATGGACTTAGCCATTTGGATCGATACATCAGAAGATAATTTAAAGAAATTATATCAAGCATTGAATAGCCTCGGATACAAAGAAAACAGAATTCATAAAGCATTAAATCATCTTAAGAATAACCATATGATTAAAATTCCACTGGATAACACTAAAGTTGAATTTATAGATGCATATATGATGAAGGATGATTTTGATGAAGCTTTTCAAAACCATATTGAAATTAAAGCAGCTGATGTCAAGCTAAAATTCATCGGATTTGATGATCTTATTCGGAATAAAGCGAAATCCAACCGCATGAAAGACTTACTCGATGTCAAGAATCTGAAAGAATTAAAAAAGCTGCGGAATTTGGATAAATCTGAATGATTGTATCAGAAAAATCCAATATTCTATTTAGTGAACTCAGAAAAATAACAAATTATGCTAAAGTGGTGTTAAGAAGGCGTCAAGAACAAGGGATGCGAACCTTTTTTGAACATTTAAATTTTAGTAATTGTTATTAATTTGAAAACATTTAAAATAAAAACTTATGGATCGACGAAAATTCGTTAAAAATACACTGGCTGCCAGTAGTTCAATCATGGCTTTTCGCGGATTTTCAAGCTTTGCCGCACAAAATGAAGCCAACACCATGCCATATGGTACATTGGGACGCACCGGCGTTAAAGTTTCCAAACTGGCCATCGGATGTGCCCCGCTTGGAAAAGATCATGTAACTCAGGAAGATGTAAATAAAGTATTAGACAGGGCTATAGAAGAAGATATCAATTACCTGGATACAGCACCAAATTATCGCTCAGGTACTTCGGAAAAACGTCTGGGAGAAGCCATGCTGGGAAGAAGGGAGAAATTCTTTCTTGTCACCAAAACCGAAGAAGCTTCCTATAAAGGCACATGGGAATTGCTTGAACAAAGCCTGGACCGCATGCAAACCGATTATATCGATCTGATTCATCTCCATAACTTAGGACATCAAAGAAGGTTCCCTGATATCCGCGAAGTATTCGGTAAAAATGGTGCCATGCAAGCATTGCGTGAAGCTAAAAAGAAAGGAAAATTACGTTTTATAGGAGCCAGTGGTCATGTTTACCCGAGCCGTTTTCATTACGCCCTTGACTCCGGGGAAATTGATGTCCTGATGAATGCAGTGAATTACGTTCTTCAGCACAGCTATGACTTTGAGCATAAAATATGGACAAGGGCACTTGAAGAAAACATCGGACTAGTGGCCATGAAAGTATTGGGTGGACAACAACAGAGCAAATTCAAACTACCTGAAGAAGATTATGAGATCGCATTTCGTTATGCCCTTTCGCTTAAAGGATTGGCTACAGCGGTTGTTGGTCTTGAAAGCGAAGAACATTTATTAAAAGCAATTGAGCAGGTCAAGAACTTCAAGCCTTTAACAAAAGAGGAATTTATTGAGTTATCCATGCATGGACTTGATATCATGAAGAAAAACAAAAGATGGCGCAGCATGCACGGAGAACCGGTTACCTGATGACTTTTCTGATTAATAATGTTATTAACCGATGCTTTTATTAAAGAAAGGATATATTTTTTATAAAGTGAATGAACAATTTCAGTCCTGTAAACTTTATTTATTATTAATCCATGGATTATTTTTGGTAAGCTGAATGTAAACCTTTAACTTAGAAAATATGAAACAATTATTTGTTGTATTGCTGATTACGGGATTTGTTCCATTCATAACATTGGCTCAGGATGACGATGTGATAGTAGGAGACAAAGCCCCTTCTTTTAAGGGCATTGATGAAAACGGGAACACCTGGGACAGCGATGACCATTATGGCAAAAACATTCTGGTCATCTATTTTTATCCGGCTGCCATGACTGGCGGTTGTACAAAACAAGCATGTGCCTACAGGGATAAAAGCAGTGAGCTTAAGGATTTAGGTATTGAAGTCATAGGCGTAAGCGGTGATGAATATGAAAACTTAAAATATTTTAAAAAAGCTGAAAATTTAAATTTCACGCTCATTTCTGATCCTGATGGAACCATTGCCAATAAATTTGACGTCCCAAGGAGAAGCGGAGGGGAAATAGTAAGGACTGTCAGCGGACAAGAAGTTACCTTGACAAGGAAAACCACGATGGCAAGATGGACATACGTGGTTGGAAAAGACCAGGAAATCATTTACAAAGAGAAAAATGTAAATCCTCAGCAAGATGTGGAAAATGTTATTCAGGCGGTGAACGATCATTAGGAATTAAACATTAAGGATGCGAAATCCCTCATGCTTCCGGGAAAAAATTGCGGTGAAAATTGATAAGATAAAGTTTGCTGGTTGACCGGGTAACGGCTGTATAAAGCCATCTCAGGTATTCATAACTAATCATGTCCGCTTTAAAAAATCCCTGGTCAACAAATACATTTTCCCACTGTCCACCCTGGGCTTTATGACAGGTGACTGCATAGGCAAATTTCACCTGTAAGGCATTGAAGAATTCATTATTTTTAACCGCTTCAAACTGTTTTTTTCTGGGTGTTAATTCCTGATAATCCTCCAATACGGTATAAAAGAATTCCTTATTCCTATCAGCAGGCAAAGAAGCCGAATCAACACTCAAGGTATCAAGCATCAGCTTGACATCCAACTCGATATCGTCATAGTCTATTAACCTTATGGCTGCATTGACAAACCGAAATCCATAAAGTTCAACATAATTGCTTAGCCGCATCACTTCAACGATATCTCCATTGGCTATAAAATCAAGGCTTTTTGATTGCGAAGCCCAGAAATAATTGTTTTTAACCACCATCAGGTAATCACCGGCAGACAATTCTTCATCCCTGAATAAGATCTGGTTTCTGATCCCTTGGTTATAAATGTTTGCATTTTTGTTAGATCGAGTCACAACCATGGTCTCCTCTGCACCGGTTTTATCATATGAATCGGATAGCACCTCAATAAGTTCATTTCCATTCAGTTTAACAATATCTTTATATGGATTCAGATAAAAATGAGGCATTTCAATGTTATTGGACTGAATATTATTCCGGAGTTGCGTGGCATTAAATAAAATTCCGGAGTTCAGGGATTGTCTGACCACATCATTTAATTCATCCTCTGTCACATTCAGGCCATAAGATTCAATGGCTTGTTTTTCCAATCCCGGACTGATATCCAGGCCAACAGGAGGCAATTGTGCAGTATCCCCCACCAGAATAAGTCTGCAATTCTTTTCATTGTAAACAAAATGCATTAAATCATCAAGCAGGTTTCCTGTTCCGAAGACCGAAGAACCGGAATAATTAGTAATCATGGAAGCTTCATCAACAATAAAGAAAGTATGGCTATGCAGATTGGCATCAATGACAAAAGCACCAAAACCATCTTTAGCACTTTTTTGCCGGTATATTTTTTTATGAATGGTGAAGGCAGGTTTGCCGGTATATGAAGAAAGGACTTTGGCAGCCCTTCCGGTCGGTGCCAGTAAAACGGACTTAAGTTTAAAAAGCTGAAGGGTTTTAACGAGGCTTCCAACCAGCGTGGTTTTGCCTGTTCCTGCATATCCCTTTATAATAAAAGCTGAATGATTGTTTTTATCTGCAATAAAATTTGATAGTTTTTCTGCAACTCGCTCCTGTCCTTTGGTAGGAGAATATCCCAGGTTTTTGATTAATTGAGCATAAATATGATGATAAATCATTGATTCAATAAAAATAAAAATAAGCTGAACACGTTTCTAATCATAAGTGAATATATTAATGCCGAGCAAGGAAATATTTGTAATTTTTTTTTCATGGCATTTCATATCTTTTTTTAAATTTGCACACAAACTTAATTTAAAATACGTAAAATGAAAAAAGTATTAAGGGTCCTTTTAACAATTGCTATTTTAATTTTGGCATTTGCACTTTACAGAAGTATTTCCACCCCCATTGAATTCAGGAAAGAAAAGAGCAAAAGATACAATGCCACCATAGAAAAACTCAAAGATATCAGAACAGCACAGCTTGCCTATAAATCTGAATACGGGAAATTTACCGGAGGATTCGATACTTTAATCAACTTTCTGAAGACAGACTCATTCAGGGTTGTTAAAGCCATTGGTTTTGTACCGGACAGCTTAACAGAAGCCCAGGCTTTGGCAACTAACCTTGTTTCAAGGGATACCATTAAAATTAGTGTTAAAGATTCATTATTCAAAAGAAGGTACAACATTGACCGGTTGCCGTATGTGCCCTACACCGATAACAAGAAATTTAAAATGGCAGCGGGGGTTATTGAAACGGCTTCGGGAGTCGATGTGCAGGTATTTGAAGCAAAAGTTCACAACAACATATTATTACGCGGACTGAATGATCAGCTTGTCATTAACCTGAATGATGAAGCTGAAAAACTGGAACAATATCCCGGTCTGAAGGTGGGTGACCTTGATGAACCTACCAACAACGCCGGTAACTGGGAATAATCAACAATACATTCGACATGCAGGATGAAATATCACTGGTTGATGAAACATTAAACATTCATGCCAAAGAAAATTATCACTTGTCCATCCAGGTTAGCCCGGATGGATTTTCTTTTTCCTTACTGAATGATATTAACAATAAATATATCCTGTTAAAGCATTTCCCTGTTGATCCCAACCTGCCAAAAGTGGTGGCTTATGAGAAAATTGAAGAATTCCTGAATAAAGAAGAATTATTAAATCAGGCCCCTTATAAGTCAGTCAGATGCATTTATCAAAGCAAAAAAAGCCTGAATATTCCGGCGGATTATTTTAATGAAGAAGACATAAAAACCTATTATGAATCGGTTTTTGAACTTGATCAGCTTGAAGAATTGCATTATAATTCTCTTAATGAACCGGATGTCGTTTCCGTTTTTTCCATCCCAAATCAAATCAGCAATCTTCTTGTCAAGAAGTTTAATAATATTCAGTTTTTTCATCATACAGCACCCTTCTTGAAAAGGATTTATAATGAATTCAATGAAGATGAAGAAATTATGGTGCTGTTTATTGCGCCAAGGTTTTTTAATGTGGTGGTCATTAAAAACAATCAATTACTGGTTGAAAATGTATATGATTATCAAGACCCAATGGACATCATATATTTTGGTATGAATGCCGTAAATCATTATGAACTCAAACCGGTTCAAATGAAATTGCTGATGCAGGGTGATATTAAAATTCCTGGAAATGTCACCTCCACATTTGAAAAATACATTAAGAATATCGATTTTATTAAGCGGCCCACAGCGCACCTATACAGCTACACATTTTACCGCTTGCCGAATTACCAGTTTGCCAATTTGTTGAGCTTGCCTGATTTTAAATAATATAAGAAGCATTGCGAATCATAGGAGGTCAATATAAAGGGACAAGGATTCATATTCCGAAGACATTAAAAGCCAGACCTACAACAGATTATGCACGTGAAAGCTTGTTTAATATTTTAAGCAACAGATATGACTTAGATCAATGTGCCTTTCTGGATTTGTTTTCGGGTACCGGATTAGTCAGTTATGAAATGGTTTCAAGGGGATGCGAGCATGTAAGCCTGATGGAAAATCATCCTGTCAATTTTAGGTTCATAAAAAGCGTTGTGCAAAAATATAACTTTCCAATTCGATGCTACAGACAAGATGTTTTCAAAGCGCTCTCCCGTCTGGAAGAAAAATTTGACCTGATATTTGCTGATCCTCCTTATGATCTCGACTATATAAGGGACATTCCATCATTCGTAATAAACAATGATATACTAAAAAAAGAAGGAACCTTTATTCTGGAACATGGCAAAAAAAATAATTTTGAAGGGCATAAAAACTTTTTTGAGATGAGGAAATACAGTGCAGTGCATTTCAGCTTTTTTAAACCGGTATAATGTATATCGCATTACTTTAATTTCTTTCCCACAATAAAAATATGTAAACCATTATTTTTAAACGTTTTAAATGTAGCTTACAAACACTTGTTAAAACCCGTAATAATTTAAATTAGTTTTATAGACGATGACCTAAAAGAAGGGAGGGTTCTTGTAATCATAACCCAAAACCTCTCCGTAAGTAGCTTTCATGGTCTCCAGAAAGCGATTTAAGAAACCATTGCATTTATTGCATGCCTTATCATCCTGATAGATAGGATAAATATCCTTAATAATAGAATTGTTCTCAAAATCAACCTTCTGTCTTCGTTTATTGGTAATCCTTCTTTTAAAAGCATTCATGTCTTCTTCCAGCCTTTTTAAAAGCTGTTCTTCCCGTTTTATAAGCTTTCTCATTTTTTCATCATGACCAATATCCTGGCTCTTTTTTTTATTTTTTTTCATAACACCCTCCTTTATTCTCAATTATTGAAAATATATTTATAAGATTTACTACAAATATTTCTCCAAAGTTAACAATAAATTAACATTTATTTAATATTAAAGTAACAATAAATTTAAGTTAAAGAGTTTAGTCCTATAAAAAAAGAGAGAAAATAAGAAATTGGTGCAGGATACAGGAAGTTGAAATGGTGGATTGCGCAATAATCTTTTTTATTACATTAAAAATGAAATGAAACCTCCATGATTAAGTTTTAATCACATACGCGCATGATCAAAATGGAGGTTCCATATGACCATTGAAAATATAAAAAATAAACAGATGGATAAAGTGGCACTTATCACCGGCGGTTCAAGAGGAATAGGATATGGTATTTCGGAAGCCCTGGCCAGGGAAGGGTTCCAACTGGTCATTAATGGAGTCCGGAATGAAAGCAAAGTAAAGGATACCATAAAATCATTGGAGTCATTGGGCGTAAAAGTCCTATATTGCCAGGGGGACGTCAGTCAGACCCAAGATCGGGCTGAGATCATGGAGAAGATCAACCATCATTTTGGCCGGTTGAATGTTTTGGTAAATAATGCCGGAGTGGCGCCAAAAGTAAGAAATGACATTTTAAAAACAACGGAAGAAAGTTTTGAACATGTGCTTAAAAACAACTTATACAGTGCTTATTTTCTGAGTCAGGCTGCAGCAAACTGGTTTATTCAGCAACAGTCGAAGGGCGACAAAGGATTCTTCACCATCGTCAATATTGGTTCCATTTCAGCCACTGTTGCCTCCATTAACCGTGGCGAATATTGTGTTGCGAAAGCAGGCATGGCCATGGTTTCTACCCTGTTTGCAGCAAGATTGGGCGAACATGAGATCCCTGTTTATGAAGTCAGACCAGGAATTGTTAAAACAGATATGACAGCCGGTGCAAGGGAAAAGTATGACAAGTTGTTTGCTGAAGGAATTGCCCCTCAAAAGCGATGGGGAACCCCTGAAGATATGGGCAAAGCAGTGGCATCTCTTTGCCGGGGGGACTTCCCATATAGTACCGGCGAAGTGATCATGGTGGATGGTGGATTTACCATAAAAAGACTTTGATGGTTTTATAAAATTCAATGGCTTTTATATAAAATTCTTTCCCTTTTCTTTTAGCCTTTTTTTGCCAAATGGTATGCAAGTTGTGGTATCAATAATGCATTATTCTAATTATCATTGGTTAAATAGTGGTTCTAAGAAAACGTCAATAACTGCGTTATGCTCACCTTAAGCACCAGTCAT
>CAYFUP010000019.1:0-11369 GCA_964346235.1 uncultured Bacteroidales bacterium
GGTTGTATGAAATTTACTTGTATGGATAGTGTTGGTGCCCAGAACAGGAATCGAACCTGCACCCACGAAATGTGGACATGGCCCTCAACCATGCGCGTCTACCAGTTCCGCCATCTGGGCAAATGCCCTGCAAAAGTAATAAATTTTATACAATTTGATCATATATATGACGTTTGAAAAATTATTAATTTTATTATCTTCGTAGCTTATTTTTTAAACCCTAAATTGAATTATTAAATGGCTTTATTACAGAAAATAAGAAACAGAGCAGGATTATTAATTGCCATCGTAATCGGATTGGCCTTATTGGCTTTTATCCTTGGAGACTTTGTGGGACAAGGCGGTGCCATGTTTAACCGCGATCGTTTTGTGATTGCTGAAGTCGCGGGCAAGGAAATAAATTACCAGGAATTTGAGCAAAAAGTAGATTATTTGATACAGATATCAACCATGTTTTCTCAGGAACAGAGAATGGATGAGGAGCAGATTGAACAAACCAGGACTCAGGCCTGGGAACAAATGATACGTTCCTATGTGTTGGAAGATGAATATGAAACGTTAGGATTGGAGGTCAACGCCGAAGAAGTATTCGATATGGTTCAGGGTCGTAATATCCATCCGATAGTAAGGCAACTTTTCACCAATCCGCAGACAGGTCAGGTCAATCCCTCCAATGTTATCCGGTTTTTAAAAAATATGGACCAGCAGCAAAGGGCTTACTGGCTTTTCCTGGAGCAGGAAATGATTAAAGAGCGAAAATTCACCAAATTCAATAACTTAATCAGCAAAGGCCTATTCAGTCCGGAAGCAATAGCCAGCCTGGAAGCACAAGCAGCTGCAAAATCAGTTGATTTCAGGTTTGTCAACCGGCAAATCAGTCAGATACCCGACACAGCCATTGAAATAGCCGAAAAGGATTTAAAAGATTACTATCGGGACAATAAAGAAAATTACAAACAGGAAGAAACCACTGTTGACCTGGAATATGTGCTTTTCGAGGTGACCCCATCCGTCGAGGATGATTTAAGGGCCAGGGAATGGATACATCAGATTAAGCCTGAATATGCGGAAGAAGAAGAAAACATTGAATTTGTCAATCTAAATTCGGATGTTCCTTACCAGGATATTAACTATAATTATGGCGAGCTATCGGATACCATCAACGATTTCATGTTTAGCGCCGATATCGGAGAATTATACGGTCCCTATTATGAAAACGAATCCTATAAAATTGCTAAATTACATGACATAAAATATTTGCCTGATTCTGTCCGCGCAAGACATATTCTCCTTCAGGGAGGGCAAACCCCGGAAGCTAATCAAGCCGAAGACCGGAGAG
Source organism: uncultured Bacteroidales bacterium (assembly GCA_964346235.1). Taxonomy (GTDB): domain Bacteria; phylum Bacteroidota; class Bacteroidia; order Bacteroidales; family CAYFUP01; genus CAYFUP01. The sequence goes on from CAYFUP010000019.1 coordinate 1,340, forward strand.
CAGATAGCTTATTAAATCTTCTCAATGAAGGAGAAGCCGATTTTGCAACACTTGCAGAAGAACATTCAGCCGATCAGCAATCTGCCGTAGAAGGAGGCGATTTAGGCTGGGTGGAAGAAGGTACCATGGTGAAGGCCATGAATGATACCTGCTTCAACGCAGAAACCGGGGAAATAAAAAAAGTGTACAGTCAATATGGTGTCCATATTGTCGAAGTACTTGAAAGAAGCAGAGAAGTAAAGCATGTCAATATAGCCATTCTTGAAAGAAAAGTAACCCCGAGTTCGGAAACCTACCAGGAATATTATTCCAACGCCAGCGAATTTGCCGGAACAAACAGAACCTATCAGGAATTTGTGCAGGCAGTTAATTCACAGGGATATGAAAAGAAAATGGCCAATAATGTCCGGATTAATGATAAAGAAATTCCCGGGTTTGAGCAATCACCCAGACAAATGATCAGATGGGCTTTTGAGACTGAACCCCGCAGCGTATCATCCGTATTTGAAGTGGGTGATAATTACGTGGTGGCCACGGTGGCAGAAAAACGCGAAGAAGGCTATCGACCTCTGGAAAGCGTAAAAACGATGGTTCGGTCAGCCGTTATCAAAGAGAAAAAATCCGAGAGACTGGTTAGTCAGATGAATGAACTTATCCAGGAAGTTAACACCCTTGAAGGGGTTGCCAATCAGCTTGGTACAGAAGTCAACACCGCAACCAACATCAACTTTTCATCGTATGTCGTACCCGGTGCCGGCGTAGAACCTAAACTGGTGGCTGCTGCCACTTCCCTGCCGCAAAACATCATTTCCGACGCGATTGAAGGAAATAATGCGGTATATTTGCTGGAAATAACCAGCAACACTAAACCGGAAAGTGTAAATGTAGCCCGGCATCAGGCTCAAAGAATTTCCCGGTACCAGCAGCGTTCCAATTATGAAGTGTATGAAACTTTGAAAGATTTAGCCAATATCCAAGACTACCGGTATAAATTTTATTAATCGTTTAAGTTATTATCTAATTGTAGATACCAACAAAGAAGGATCATTGTTCACAATCACAGAAAAACCATTCCTTCTTCAAGATTTCCGTACTTAACAGCCTGTCCCTGTTGATAGCGAAAACCTGAAAGCCAGGCCAGCACAGCATCGATCTCATGCCAACTCTTAACATGAGCAGGTAACTCAAAAGGAGAGCCCTCATTAAATTTCTTTTTAAATAAATATAAATCCTTTTTGTAATGACTTTTAAGATTCAATCTTGAAGCCAGTTGCTTCGGATAAGTCTCCATAAAAACAATATCACGAAAAGCATTTTTTAAATGGATGGCCCTGGCAGTCAGTCCACCCAGAAACATAGGCGACATGGCCTTAAGCTGCCGGTCGACCGATCGATAAAAATAATCATCGGAAAGATTATAATAAGCCAAAGGCAGGCTCAATGGAGCATCAATAAAAACCATCTGAGGGTTTAAAAAACCAATCTTCTCTTTAATGAATGCATCAGCATCTTTCTTTTTATCAGATATCCCAACTTCCAGTTTTCCATCCTTTACCTGCCAGCATATGGCTGTTGTACCTGCGTATTTGGCTCCGTAATCTATGCCAACATGCGAAATATTATTCATATCCACTTATTTATCCTGTTAAAAATTCATTCCATAACTTAGAACCAATCCATTATCCAGATAAGAGAGATTGAAATCCCCAATAAATTCCAGCCGGTTGTTTCGTTGTATTCCATACATGACCAGGTCAAAAACAAAAAGAAATCCTCCCTGCAGGATCACAGAGCGGCCATAACCATTAAACATCTCCTTTCTTTTGGTCTTTTTCTTGGCAATTTGAGTCAGGTAATATCCACCACCCATGTAAAAAATATCAAGTCCCGCATTGATAAGGAATAACCTTTCCATCATTTTATGCTGATTCATCATGCCTTCGTTGCTCAGCATGGATATGTCAGTCGTATAATTGTTGTAAAGGGCAAAACCAGCGATGGAAATATTCACGGTATTCCAGAATAAATTCATCTGGTGAAAGTATTTGTTGCTGCCCTCATTTCTTGCCCATCCATAAGCTCCCACAACCATATTTGTAATGGCCCATGAACCAAGAACATACATCCCGGCATTGTTCACAGAAAGACTATGCTCGTAAAAATCCTCATAACCCTGCTGTGCATCAAGCATAAAAGGAATTAAAAGCAGCATTAAAAAGCCAAAAGTCTTTTTCATCAGAATCATATTGTTTTTATTAGAAATCATATTATTTTATGGAAAACATATTATTGATTATCATTATATTATGAAAAACATATTATTAATTATCATTATTATATGAGATACCGTTGCATATCACAATCAGTGGTTCTCAGAAAACATCAATAACTGCGTTATGCTCATCTTAAGCTCCAGTCATTTAGGACTGGTAAACTTCTGGACCTTAAGAATCGTAGGCCTTATTCATGACGCCTTGTTTATAAGACCTTATTCATGACGCCTCGTTTATGACGCCTTGCTTATGACACCTTCTTAGAACTACTTTAGAATAATTAGCTAGTTTTCTTAATGCCAATAATAAACAAATAAAATCACTAAGACTGAAATATTTCAAACCAGCCAAAGAATTCATTTTAACAACAGCGATGGCATAATTTTGTTTAGAAATTCTGATTTGTTGTAAAAGTACAGCGAAGGTAATGGTTTTGGAATCGTTTTCCGGTAATGAAATAGAAACTGGATGAAATTCCTTTAAGTTAATTTGGAAATTTCAATATTGTTCATTACACCAATGTTGCTTATTTGTGCCAATGTTGCACCCCCAAATACCTTATAAATAGGCATCTTAATGATTAAGAGGCAAATTAAATTATTTTGCAATTAAGGCAGGTAAATTGTTTTTTTTTAATATCTTTAATGGATATTTTTGTAAAAAAAAAGACAATAATATAAACATCTGAATTTATCATGTTATTAGAAAAAGAAACCCTGCGGCGGATTATCCGGGATCATAAAATCACATCATTCAGGGAAAAGGATGAAGATGAACTGGTAAACATTTTCTATGAAACATTTACCGAGCTGGGGCAGGTGCAGGGAGAAAAGCTTGCCACTAAAGAAGACATCAAGATGCTCATGCAAATGATGGATAAGCGTTTTGAAGCTGTGGATAAGCGCTTTGAAGCAGTGGATAAGCGTTTTGAAGCTATGGATAAGCGTTTTGAAGCAGTGGATAAGCGCTTTGAAGACATGTATAAATACATGGATAAGCGCTTTGAAGACATGAATAAAAAATTTACCATGATGTTTAGGTTTATGAACATTGGATTTGGATTAATTATTCTGATGACTATCCTGTTTAAATTTTTTGTTTAAAACAAAAAAGCCTCTCGTTGTTTTCAGTTCGAAATAAAAAATGAAAATGTGCCTGAAAATTTAATCCTATGGCTTAGAAACTTTAGTAGAGGAGTTGAAGAACAAATTTTTACTTATGAGAATGGAAAACAAATTTTCTGGTAAAAACAACCAATAATTTAACTTTTACTCAGATTTTTATTGCGTATTAAGAATTTCTATGCATCTGTATATTTCGGAGCATCTCACTTCCCCGCCCTTTAAATCCATTCATATTTTGGATCCTTTGAGCGGTAGCGACCCGACAAACCGTTAATCAATAAAATTTATGATTTATCTGGCATCAAGAAAGAAAGCACATTTATCAATCATTAACCTGTAAGCAGGGACTTTACTTTTTGGGAAATGAATTTATTATCCGCCTTCCCGGCTAGTCTCTTGGTGGCCAATCCCATTACTTTTCCCATATCAGATGTTTGTTTTGCCCCGGTCTCCGTAATAATCTCTTTTAATACTTCAGTGATTTCATCTTCACTCATCTGTTCTGGCAAATAACGCTCAATCACCTCCTTCTCCGCCATTTCTTTTTCATACAGTTCCTGCCTGTTTTGAGTTTTGTATATCTCTGCAGATTCTGCCCTTTGCTTGACCAGCTTTTGAAGCATTTGAATCTCTTTCTGCTCATCCATTTCTTTGTCTCCGCCTTTTTCTGTCTGCACAAGCAGCAAGGCAGACTTTACAGCCCTTAACGCTTCCAGGGTTGTCTTATCCTTTTCACGCATGGCCTTTTTCATGTCTTCATTGATTTTTTCTGCTAAACTCATTGGTTTATCTTTTTGGTTAATCAGGTTTTGTTTATTTAGTGCTCCTAAGAAAACATCAATAACTACGTTATGCTTTCCTTAAGCACCAGTCATTTACGACCAGTAAACTCCTGGCGCTTAAGGCTCACATGCCTTTTTCCTGACGCCTTCTTAGAACCTCTTTAGAATAATTTGTTAATTTTCTTATAGTCACTATTTAAAACATAACAGCCAAATCCATATTCCAGATCGTCCTACCATGAATAATGAACTTATGCGAATTTCCTGTTGCATCTTTCATCAATCCACATTATCATGCAAATAGGAGTTGTCATCTTTTAAGCGAACCTGTTTGTTTTCATCTTCCGTCAGCGAATACCTGGATATTTCTTCCTTCTCAGAATGCCTGGCTTCATCAATGTTCCTTTTCTTCCGTTTATATGCCGGAATGTTTTCCATCTCCTCTATGTCATCACTCTTATTCGTCAGCTTATAGTTGGTTTCTTTCAGTTTCTCATGTGATTCCTTGATGGCCTTCATCCGGTCAGCAGCTTTCCTGGTATCTACTTTAAAATTCAGGCTTTCTTTGCCGGCTTGCGCATCATCATTCTCCTTCACATTGAATTCAATGGTTCGCTGCTGGAAAGATAGCTCATTCTCCCGGGCATCGGATTCATCTTTCACCTGAAAAACTGTTTCCTCTTCTTTTTCTTTTTCTTCTCCTGTGACTGCTCCCCATTGAATAGCGCTTTCATCCGGCTTATTTTCTGGCATCTCGTCATTTTTGTCCCTTCTCTCTTCTTCCGTAAGCGCGACTTTCTCTGTTGTCGCTTTGAAGGAATAAAGTTCCGGTATGCTGCTTGACTTAAAACCGGTCGCGATGATGGTCACGGAAATCCCGTCGGCCAGGTTTTCATCAGTACCAATGCCCCAGATGATATTCACATCGGAAGAGACTTCATCACTGACATAATCGGTAATTTCACCGATTTCATCCATGCTCACTTCTTCTGTTCCGGAAGTGATGTTCAGCAGGATATTGTCCGCTCCTTTAATGTCGTTGTTGTTGAGCAATGGGGAGGTAATGGCATTCTTGATGGCATCAAGTGCCCTGTTGTCGCCGGAAGCCTGACCAGAACCCATGATGGCCACACCGCTGTTTTGCATGACCGTCTGTACATCAGCGAAGTCCACATTGATATAACCCGGAACAGTGATGATCTCAGCTATTCCTTTTGCCGCGGAAGCCAAAATATCATCTGCCTTGGAAAAAGCTTCGGATAGTTTCAGGTTTCCATAAACTTCCCTGAGTTTCTCGTTATTAATGACCAACAGGGAATCCGTGTATTTTTCCAGCTCACTGATGCCTTCAATGGCCTGACTGATCCGTTGCCGCCCTTCAAACCTGAAAGGGATGGTTACGATGGCCACGGTGAGGATGTCCAGTTCCTTGGCTGCCTTGGCAATGATGGGCGCTGCACCGGTTCCGGTACCTCCACCCATACCGGCCGTTATAAAAACCATTTTGGTGCTGGAAGTCAACACTTCATTGATTTCACTCAGGTTTTCAATGGCTGCCTGTTTGCCTATTTCCGGCTTGTTCCCGGCGCCACGACCTTCAGTGAGGGACTCACCCAGCTGGATTTTTACAGGTACGGGACTGTTTTCAAGGGCTTGCGCATCGGTGTTGCACACGACAAAATCCACATCCCTGATGCCTTTGTCATACATATAATTCAGCGCATTGCTTCCGCCTCCTCCAACGCCCATTACTTTTATGATGGATGACCGGTTTGCTGGCAAATCAAAATTCATAATTTCTTCCTTCATGATATTGCTTGTTTTATTTATTCAACCTTATGCTGTTTCCCATTTTTCTTGTTTATTTATTTGTTCAATCTTATGCTGTTTCCCATTTTTCTTGTTTATTTATTTGTTCAACCTTATGCGCCTTCGCATTTTTCTTATTTATTTATTTTCCAATCAATCCAGAAAATGATGTATTCCCAATTTTCATCCTTTCTTTATATTACTGCCTACTGCCTACTGCTTACTGCTTACTGCTTACTGAATTACTGCCTACTGCTTACTGCCTACTGACATCTGCCTACTGACATCTGCCTACTGACATCTGCCTACTGAACTACTGCATCCTGGCATCATCTTCTTCAAAAATATTGGACAATGCATTCTTTACCGAATCAAAAATCCTGGATTTCTGTCTGAGCCGGGTTTTCGGTTCTTCTGTTATCTCATCATTCGCTTCTTCCTGCGGCACTTCCCTTACTTTCCTCAATTCCCGCTGATAATTGATTTCAAATCCCTTAAGAATGAGTCCTATGCTCGTGGCATACATGGGATGGTTGATTTCCTCGCTGTAATCCCCGACCAAATATTCATTCGGATAACCAACCCGTACATCCAGACCTGTCCGGTATTTAAACAACTGGGTCAGGTGCTTCAGCAATGATCCGCCGCCGGTAAGCACCAATCCCGCACTTAATTTTTCATAATACCCAGAGTTTTCAAGTTCAAAGGTCACCGCATCAATTATCTCTTCCATGCGGGACTGGATAATATATGCCAGGCTTTTGAAACTGATTTCCTTCGGTTCACGACCGCTGATCCCAGGTATCGTCACCACTTTGTCCGCAGGGGCAATATCGCCCAGGGCCGAACCAAACTGCACTTTCAATGCTTCCGCCTGTCTCTGCAGTATGGCACAGCCTTCCTTGATGTCGCCGGTGATCACATTTCCGCCAAACGGAATAACGGCCGTATGCCGGATGATGCCGTCATAAAAAACAGCCACATCAGTCGTTCCGCCTCCTATGTCCACCAATGCAGCTCCCGCTTCCAACTCATCCGCCGTCAGCACAGCTTTGGAGGATGCCAGGGGTTCAAGTATCAAATCACTTATTTGCATGTTTACCCGGTTAACGCACTTTTCTATGTTTTTTGCCGAGGCGACCTGTCCGATGACAATGTGAAAGTTTCCCTCCAATCGCTTCCCTGACATGCCAATGGGATTCTTTACCCCGGTTTCATTATCAACAATGAAACTTTGCGGCAGAACATGAATGATTTCCTGTCCAATGTCAATGGGTATTTTATACATATCTTCTATCAGCGCATTGATATCATCCTGGGTGATTTCATGATCATAAGAATCCCGGTTGATATACCCGCGGTTTTGTATGCTGTTGATATGCTGACCGGCAATGCCGACAAACACCTCTTTAAAGGTTTCTCCCGATTTTTCCTGAATTTCATTCACTATCTTTGAAATCCCGGTAACGGTTTCCTCAATATTCAGCACCACCCCGCGCTTAACCCCTGTAGAAGGTGTTTTGCTCAGACTCAGTACCTCAATCTTGCCATCCTCATTTTTTCTGCCTACCAACGCGACTATCTTTGTTGTTCCAATATCAATGGCTGCTACTATTTGTTTGTTCATATCAATTAATTTTGTATTTATGTTCAACATGTTAAGAAACCTTCTTGCAAACAATCTGATCTTTGTATTTTAAATTGATGGATTCATATTTTATCCATCCCACTTTATTGAATCCCTTTTTATATAGTACCTTCAGATTCCTGAATTTCTCGTCCACCTGCTTGAATTCACCAAAAAGAATGACATGTGAACCCACCCGCGGTATCATTTCAAACTCCTGGTTTTCATTAATATATACTTGTTCTATCATGGACTTCCAAAATTCATTTTCGTAAATATATTTAGCCAAAAGATACAAATCAATCATGAGTTTTTCACTGTTGTCCAGCTCACTATCTTTCAACAAATTATCAACACTTCCCAGGGACTGCCAATCGAAATCCGCCGGTATATAGCCACTGGCAATGGGTACATGGGCTGCGAATTTTCTTGAAAGGGGAATATAATTTCCTTCCTCATCCAGGTAAAAGCTATATCGATCGGTATATATCCGGATAATGGGATCCCGTTGATCAATGTATATATTGACTTTTCCATTGATGGTTTTGAATGCCTGTGCATTTTTTACCGCGGGATGTAACAGCAAATTATCCTCCAGTATTTTTGTATTGATTTTGTATAAATCCTCTCCTTTCAGACTGAGGTTGTTTTCATTAATAACCTGCCAGACATCTTTATCATTGATAAAACCGTTGTTGAGACTGTCAGCGATGATAACCCTGATTTGATCACAATGGATGCTTCCTGCCTTCTCCGATATAAAGCCAAGCATGACCACCATGTAAATCATTATCCCGGCATATACCAATATTCTTTTTATTTTGTTCATGGATTAAAGTATTTGCAATTCGTTTTTTAAAGGTTCTTTCTAAATAGTGGTTCTAAATAATTAAACGTTCATCGTAACATGTTAAAGTTCTTGCAGTTCGTTTTTTAAAGGTTCCACCAGCTGATCAATATCCCCGGCACCCAAAGTCAGCAACAATTCCGGTTTCTTATTTTTGATTTCTGTCACCAGTTCATTTTTAGCCACCAATGACTTGTTCTTCAGATCCACCTTATCCAGAATCATTTTTGAACTCACTCCTTCCATGGGTTCTTCCCTGGCAGGATATATGTCCAGCATCACCAGCTCATCCAACAATGACAGGCTTTCAGCAAAACCTCCGGCAAAATCCCTGGTTCGCGAATATAAATGCGGTTGAAAGATACCGGTGATGCGGCGGTCCGGGTACAGCGCCCTGACAGAACTGATGCATGCTTCCAGCTCCCTGGGATGATGCGCGTAATCATCAATAAATATCAGTTTGTCTGATTTGATAACCAATTCAAACCTGCGTTTCACCCCCATGAAGTTTTTCAATGCCTTTCTGAAAATCATGGGATCTTTTATTCCAAGACTCATGCAAGCTGCAATGGCTCCTGTCGCATTTTCCACATTCATTTTACCCGGATACGACATCCTGATGCCTGTAATCTTCTGTCCGGGTGCCACCAAATCAAAAACATAACTTCCATCATCAATCCTGACATTTTCTGACCGGTAATCGGCCTTTTCTTCAAATGCATAGGTATATTTCTCAATCCCTTTGATGGACCTGAAATTTTCATCCAGTCCGGCCTTGTGCACCAGGGTACCTCCCGTGCTAATCTGTCCGGCAAACTGTCCAAAGGCCTTTTTCAGTTCATCATGACTTCCGTATATATCCAGGTGATCAGGATCCATGGATGTCACTACGCCTACGTATGGATGCAATTGCAGAAAAGACCGGTCATATTCATCGGCTTCCATGACGATATAGGAATTCCCGGATAAATCCCCCATATGCCCGGTATTGTATTTACCAGGTTCCTTATCTTTAAAACCTGCGGAAAAGGAGGCATTGGCATCACCATTCCCCTTTGGCTGATTGAGCCGGGAGGTTAAGAAGTTGGTGTTGTAATTGACAGCGATTCCGCCGAGAAAAGCACTTACATGAATATCCGCATTCATCAATATATAGGCAATGATGGCGGATACACTTGTCTTGCCATGGGTTCCTGCCACTGCAATGCCTTTGTTGCTGGCTGTGATTTTACCCAAAAGGGCTGCCCTTTTCATCACTGTAAATCCCAACTTCCTGAAATGGCTTAATTCATGGTGTGTATCCGGAATGGCAGGGGTGAATACCACCAGGGTACTGTTTTTTTCCTTATATGCTACCGGTATCTTGTCCGGCTCATCCTGGTAATGAATATGCATGCCTTCCGATTCCAGCTTGCGGGTCAATGCAGTAAGGGTGCGATCGTATCCGGCAATATTTTTACCCATGCGGTTAAAATACCGGGCAAGGGCACTCATTCCAATTCCGCCGATTCCAATAAAGTAAATATTATGTATGTTCTTCAGGTTCATTATGTTTTAAGGCTCATTGT
>CAYFUP010000019.1:11469-24239 GCA_964346235.1 uncultured Bacteroidales bacterium
TCATTGTCTTTTCAAGGCTCACTATGTTTTCCGGGATATATTTTTAGTATTTCTCCGGCGATCATTTTGGATGAGTCCGGCATGCCCAATTTTGTGATGTTTTTTGCAAAGCGGTTGCATTTCTCTTCATCTTCCACAAGGGCTATGGCATCAGCAACAAGTTTTTCGCGTGCTTCCTGGTCCCTGACCAATATGCCTCCCCCGATGTTCTCGATGGCTTTGGCGTTATGGGTCTGATGATCTTCTGCCACGTTTGGAGAAGGAACCAGCACAACAGGCTTTCCAACAAGACAAAGCTCAGAAATGGTTCCTGCTCCGGCCCTTGAGATGATTAAATCGGCAGCTGCATAAGCCAAATCCATCCTGGAGATAAAATCGAAAATTCTTACCGGTGCATGAGATTCATCCGTTTTCGGACCATTCTTATCCGAACCAGGATGATCATTTTTCTGACGGGGCTCACTTTCTATCCCGGAATGATTTGCCTCGGCTTCATGTCCGCTTAGTCCTGAAAACCATGTTCTTATTTCCTGGTAATATAGTTTACCGGACTGCCAGATTACTTGTATTTCATTTTCTAACAATGTATCAAAATGTGCCTGTATGCTTTCATTAATGGTTCTTGCACCCAGACTCCCGCCCAGCGCCAGTATGGTTTTTCTGCCGGGATTCAGCCTGAAATAATGCAAGGCTTCCTGTTTTTTATCCTTACCGGATGTTTGGATAAGGTCCATTCTGACCGGATTACCGGTAAAAAATATTTTACCGGCAGGAAAATATTTTTCCATCCCTTCATAGGCCACAAATATTTTATGGGCTTTTTTTGCGAGAAGACGATTGGTAATCCCGGCATATGAATTCTGTTCCTGTATGGCAACCGGGATATTGAACCAGCCGGCCATTCTCAATACCGGTCCACTGGCATACCCTCCAACCCCAAGGACAAGATCCGGCTTAAACCTTTTAACCAGGAAAAATGACCTGATCATGCTGACAAACAAATAATAGAAAAACAGCACATTCTTATAGGTCAGTCTCCTTTGAAATCCCATCACAGGCAAACCAACAATATCAAAACCTGCTGCCGGCACTTTTTCCATTTCCAGTTTTCCCCTGGCACCCACAAACAGAATGTTGCTACCGGGAGCCATTTCTTTTAATGCCTGGGCAATGGATATGGCCGGAAAAACATGCCCCCCCGTACCTCCTCCGCTAATAATGATGTTAAAATTCTTCTTCATGAATTAAGGCTTCAGGTTCATAAATTTCTTCATCCTGATCATCTCCTGTTTCTTCATAATTATTATCCATCATGGCATCATCAGGATCATTGGTAAGGTTTGAGCGGCTAATGCTTAAAATGATTCCGATGGCTACTGATGTAAAAAGCATAGAAGTACCTCCCATGGAAACGAGGGGAAGCGTCTGTCCGGTTACCGGGAAAAGATTCACCGCCACTCCCATGTTGACCATGGCCTGGACAACCAGCAAAAGGGTGAGACCGATGGCCAGGAATGCAGGAAAGGTTCTGTCGGATTTTCTGACAATAACCCCTGCACGAAACAACAAGAAAAGGTACAGGAACAAAATGATGAATCCGCCGACCATGCCATATTCCTCCAAAATAATGGCATATATAAAATCGGAATATGGTTGGGGCAGATAATTCCGCTGAATGCTGTTTCCGGGGCCCTGTCCCAGTAACCCGCCATTCAAAATGGCAATCTTGGCCTGCTCCACCTGGTAATTTTCTTCGCTTTCTCCTGATATATAGCTTTCAATACGGTTCTCCCAGGTGTCAATTCTGCCTTCATAATCGGTAATCATGGCAATGCCTATAAAAAATACCAGCACAATGATGCCTGTCAGCACCAGCATAAATAAATACTTAAACGGGATTCTTCCAATAAACATCAAAACAAGGCAAACAAGAAATAAAATGATGGCGGTAGAAAGGTTGGCCGGCAAAATGAGCAGGGCAACGATGGCCACCGGAGCAACAATGGGCAGAAAAGCCCCTTTAAAATCATCAATCATATGTTGCTTAAGGGAAAGCATACGGGCAACGTACATAATGACCGCCAGCTTGGCAAAATCGGAGGTCTGAATGGTAAAACCCAATCCTGGCAACGTAACCCATCTCGAAGCCTGGTTGATGGAAACCCCAATAAACAGGGTTAATACCAGCAGTAGAACAGCAATGAACAAAAACAGCTGTGAAAGTCTTAAGTAATACTTATACGGTATATGGTGCGTGATAAAGATGATGAGGAAACCAATCAATAAAAACAGGGAATGTTTCAGAAAATAGTAAAATGTATTGCCTCCCTGAAATTTATAAGCCAGGGTTCCGGTGGAACTATATACTGCCAGCAGGGAAAAAACGGATAATGCGATCACCACTCCCCAGATGATGATGTCCCCTTTTAAATATCTTCTGATTACATTTACCATTATATGCGTCTTTTTGTTTATAAATCCCTTACAGCCTCTTTAAACTGCCAGCCGCGGTCCTCATAGTTTTCAAATAAATCAAAACTTGCACAGGCCGGAGAAAGCAAAACCACTTGTTCATTTTTACCATGAAAATAGGCAGTCTCTACAGCTTCTTTCATCGAGAGGGTATCCACCACCGTCGGAATCTTATCATCAAAAGCCTGGTGCAGCCTCGAATTGTCTTTTCCGAGGCAAACCAGTGCCCTGACTTTCTCCCTGACGAGCTCGTAGAGAGCGCTGTAATCATTGCCTTTATCAATTCCTCCGGCAATCCAGATCACCGGCTTTTGAATGCTTTCCAGGGCATACCAGGTGGAATTGACATTGGTGGCTTTTGAATCATTGATGAACTCAATGCCATGCACCCTTAATACAGGTTCAAGTCTGTGCTCCACCCCCTGAAAATCAGTAAGGCAATCCCGGATATTCTCTTTTCTGATGTTCAGAACATATCCGGTTATCCCGGCTGCGAGACTGTTGTAAAGGTTATGTTTCCCTTTTAATGCAAGTTCTTCTAATGCCATGTTGAATGTATTTGATTGATGTTTAATAATAATTTCCTTTTCTGATACAAATCCCCCCTGGGGTAGTTCCGACTGAATTGAAAACGGAATTATGCAAGGATCCCCATGGATTAATTCCAGGTTTAATATAATATTCGGATCATCATAACAATAAATGAAATACTTGTCCGGTGTCTGATGCTGAGCGATTTTAAATTTTGAATGGATATATTCCTGCATGTTGTGATGATAACGATCAAGATGATCTTCAGTGATATTGAGTAAAATGGCGATATCCAGACCAAAATCCCTAATGCCGTCCAGCTGAAAGCTGCTGATTTCGAGGACATAGTACTCAAAATCATTGTTTGCAACCTGCCAGGCAAAGCTATTGCCCACATTGCCCGCCAACCCAACATTGAACCTGGCTTTTTTTAGCATGTCATAAATTAAAAGGGTGGTCGTGGTTTTGCCATTGCTGCCGGTGATACCGATTTTACAGGCATTGGTATATCTACCCGCAAATTCAATTTCGGAGATCACAGGGATATGGTTTTCATTCATCCATTGGATTATCGTTGAGTCGTCGGGAACACCGGGACTTTTAATCACTTCTGATGCTTTTATCAACCTTTCTTTCGAATGCTGTCCTTCTTCCCATTCAATATGATGATCATCCAGGATAGATTTGTATTTGTCCCGTATATTACCAAAATCGGAAACAAAGACTTTATATCCCTGCTTTTTCGCAAGGATGGCAGCTCCTGCTCCACTTTCACCTGCGCCGATTATGGCCATTAGGGTTTTCATCATTCTTGTTAAATCTTATATATTTTTATCGTATTTTTAGTGTGACAATGGTGATGACTGCCAGTAAAATTCCAACAATCCAAAACCTGCTTACTATCTTTGGTTCAGGATAGCCCAGTTTCTGATAATGATGATGTATGGGGGACATCTTAAATATCCGCTTCCCAACCCCATATTTTCTTTTTGTATATTTAAAATAACTTACCTGGAGAATCACCGATAAACTTTCAACAAGGTAAATGCCGCACAAAATAGGTATCAGCAGCTCTTTTCTGATCATAATAGAAAATACGGCTATGATGCCACCAATGGCTAGACTGCCTGTATCGCCCATAAATATTTGTGCCGGATATGAATTGTACCACAGAAATCCGATGGCTGCTCCGATAAAGGCACTCATATAAATGACCAGCTCACTGGAATTCGGAATATACATAATATTTAGATAATCAGAATATATCAGGTTACCCGAAAGATAGGCAAGAACGCCAAGGGTAGCGCCGATTATGGCGGAGGTTCCCGTGGCAAGTCCATCCAATCCATCGGTCAGGTTTGCCCCATTCGATACAGCGGTCACGATGATGATGATGGCCAAAACAAAAACGATCCAGGCGTATTTATAAGCCTTATCTCCCAGAAAAGCAATCAAGTAGGCATAGTCAAATTCATTGTTTTTAAAAAACGGGATGGTCGTTTTCGTTGATTTGCTCTCTTCTACCTGGTAAACCACCCCGGCATTTCTTTCATATTTTCGATTATGATCCGCCGTGTTTTGCTCCGTGTCAACCTTTACCTGTTTGCTTATCACCACATCTTCATTAAAATACATGGTTAAACCAACAATCAAAGCCAAAACAATTTGTCCGAAAATCTTAAATTTCCCGGCTATTCCCTCTTTGTTTTTTTTGAAGACTTTGATATAATCATCGGTAAATCCCACAAGTCCTAACCAGACCGTCGTGATAAGAATTAAAATCACATAAATGTTTTTTAAATCAGCAAAAAGCAAGGTAGGCATGATGATGGCTCCCAGGATAATCACCCCTCCCATGGTCGGGGTACCTTTTTTGCTCATTTGTCCGGTTAATCCCAGATCCCTTATAGACTCACCGATTTGTTTTTTTCTCAGATACTCAATAATTTTTTTTCCATAAAGCATGGATATAATCAGGGAGGTAATCAACGCCATACCGGAACGGAAGGAGATGTAACGGAAAACACCGGCTCCGGGAACATCCAATTGGTTTAAATAATCAAATAGGTAGTATAGCATCTTACTGTTTATTTGTTAAATATTTCTGAGATGACTGTTTTATCATCGAAACGAAATCTTTTACCCTGTATTTCCTGGTAATTCTCATGTCCCTTGCCGGCCACCAAAATGATATCCCCTGGTTTCGCAAGCGCAATGGCCGTTTTTATTGCTTCTTTCCTGTCCACAATAACCAGGGCATTATTCTGGTCTTTAAAACCACTTAATAATCCTTCCACAATTTTCTGGGGCTCCTCAAAGCGGGGATTATCATTTGTTAAAATGACTTTATGGCTGTATATTTCGGCAATTTTCCCCATTTCAGGCCTTTTTTGGGTGTCACGGTTTCCTCCGGCTCCAACCACAGTATAGATTTGTTGTGGTTTAGATTTTATTTTGTGGATGGTTTTTAATACATTCAATAAACCTGCCGGTGTATGGGCATAATCAACAATGGCAGTCTTGTTTCCGGCTGATATTAATGTTTCAAACCGGCCTTTTACAGGTTTTAACAGGCTCAACATCTTCAGTGTATCTTCCCCCTCGGAACCAAAAAGCTGAGCGCAGCCATATACCGCCGTCAGATTGTAGGCATTGAATTCCCCCACCAGTGGTACCCAGGTCTCTTTTCCGTTTATTTCCAGCAAGGAGCCGTCTAATCTTTGTTCAATGATCCTGGTTTTAAAATCACTCAGGGTCTTCAGGCTATAAGAATATACCGCGGCATTGGTCTCCTGTACCATCACACCGGCATTTTTATCATCAATATTGACCAGGGCAAATGCATTCTTCGAAAGGCTCTCAAAAAGCTTCTTCTTGGCACGGATATATTCCTGAAAAGTCTCATGATAATCAAGATGATCATGGGTTATATTGGTGAAAATGCCTGCTGTGTAATACAATCCGGCGACCCTGTTTTGGGCAAGTGCGTGGGAACTGACTTCCATGACCACATACTGGCATTCTTCACAGGCCATTCTTGAGAGTAACCTGTTAATTGTCAATGCATCAGGAGTGGTATGGGTCGCTTCCACCACTTGTTCGCTGATTTTATAGACCACCGTGGAAACCAGGCCGCTCTTGATGCCCCGATTCATTAACATATCATACAGCAAAGTGGCCACGGTCGTTTTGCCATTGGTACCGGTCACCCCGATGAGTTTCAGTTTTCTGGAAGGATGACCGTAGTATTCGGAAGCCATCATACCGAGGGCATAAGAAGTATCCCTTACCACCACATAAGTGATGTCCTGATGAATATTTTCAGGCAGTTGCTGACATACGACAGCTTTTGCCCCTTTTGCAATGGCTTTGTCAATGTATTGATGTCCATCCACTTGTGTTCCCGGGACCGCCACAAATACATCATCTTTTTCGACCAGCCTGGAATCGAACTGCACCTGGTTGAAGCCGATACCGGTATCCCCTAAAACTTTCAGCAGCTCAATATTATTCAGTATGTCACTTAACTTTTTCAATATAAATCATTGATTTTCATTATTTTCATTATCCTAACTTGATTTTCATTATTTTCATTATTTTCACTATCCTAACTTTATTAAAATCTTTTCGCCTTCTTGTACCCGGGTATCCGGTTCGATGGACTGATAATACACCGTTCCTTTGCCTGAAATCATTACCCTTAGGCCCAGGTTCTCAAGAATATAAATGGCATCTTTTGCCCCCATTCCAACGATATTGGGAACCGTTTTTTCCTTAATAAACCTGTTCTTTAGTTCGATGCATGAATCCCTGCGGAAGCTTACTACCCAGTCAGAATCAACTTGCTTGTCATCAAACGGAATGTCCAGCTCATGCAGGACATTTTTCATTTCCACTTTGTAACTGTGCTTTGAATAAGGAATTTTTTGGTTACTGGTAGATTCAATGTTATCCGCCTGTTGAAATTTTCTGATATGCGTGGCATATACCTTATCAGCAATTTCCTTAAATACCGGTCCCGCCACAATGTTACCATAATAAACACTCTGAGATGGGGAATTGACGACGACTATGCAGGAATATTTCGGATCATCAGCGGGAAAATAACCGACAAATGAAGCCTGGTAGCTTACCCTGCCTTCCTGCTCGTAGCCATACTTTTTATTGGCAATCTGAGCCGTACCGGTTTTGCCGGCAATCTTATAATTTGCGTTTTTAAGGTTCCTGGCAGTACCCTTTTCCACCGCTCCTTCCAGCATTAATTTTGCTTTGGCAATGGTTTCCATTGAGCAAATCGAAGGATTAATCACCTCTTTCTTAAATCGTTTGGTAATCTTCCCGTGTTTAGCAATTCCTTCCACAAATACAGGCTTCATCATTTTGCCATTGTTGGCCACTGCATTATAAAAGGTCAGAATCTGCAATGGTGTCATCCGTACTTCATAACCTATCGACATCCATGGCAATGTTAATCCGGACCAGTATTTATCATCCGGATATTTGATGAGCGGCTCACCCTCTCCTTTAATGTTAATTCCGAGTTTCTCGTTTAGGTTCATGCTATAGAGCCTTTCAATGAATTCATATTCCCTGCCTTCATAATTCTCTGTGACGATCTTTGAGAGGGCAACATTGGAAGAATTCTCAAAAGCTTCTTTTACCGTGATTTTTCCATATCCCCCTTCCCTTGAATCCCTGAGCTCAATACCATAATATTCCGCCGTCCCGTCTTTCGTATCGATGGTCTCCAGCAAATCGACATATCCGTCCTCGAAGGCAGTCATCAAGACAGGCAATTTAAATACCGAGCCTGGCTCAGTGCTTTCCCCTACCGCATAGTTGTATAGCTCCCCGTATTTCCCATCCTCCGTTAACTGGAGATTTGCAATGGCTTTAATGTTGCCGGTGGATACTTCCATTAAAACGGCAGTACCATGATGGGCTCCGAACCTTTGTAATTGCTTCATGAGGGCGTTTTCAGCAACATCCTGCAAATTGACATCCAGGGTGGTAATAATATCTTTTCCATCCTCCGGTTCTACCTCATTATCTTTATTGATGGGCATCCAGACGTTTTTGGTAATCCTTCTCATTAACCGAACCCCCACCTGTCCCTTGAGGTATTCGTCATATGCACCCTCCAGTCCCACAACATTTTCCTGGTCTCCGTGACTCAGATAACCGATGGTTCTCGAGGCCAAATTATAATGCGGCAACAGCCTTTCATTGCTTCTTTTTACAATTAACCCGCCTTTATAACGGCCTAATCTGAGTATAGGCAGTTCCCTGAGCTTTTCGAGCTGCCTGTAGTTTACCCGCTTTTTTATAAGGTGATATCGGCTTCCGCTCTTTCGGGCCGTAATAAGCTCATTCCTGTATTTTTCAGCCGTTTCATCCCCAAATAGCTGAGACAATCCGTGGGACAAAGAATCAATATTTTTGTAAAAGACATGCTCATCCATGGCGGTGCTGTTCACATCCATTCTGACTTCGTAAAAAGGCACAGATGCAGCCAGCAGTCTCCCACCGGAAGAATAAATATCACCCCGGTTCGGTTTAATAATGATATCCTTCAGGGTCACTGAGTTGGCTTTTTGGATGTATTGCTCCCGTTCAAACATATTCAAATAAATCACCTTCCCGATTATCGCAAATGCCAGCAATAACAGTCCAAAATAAATAATCGCCACACGCCATATGATGTCCTTTTTTATCTGCATTCTCCCTGATCAACTTTATGGTGATGCACTTTTATAGAAATCCTTGTCATTTTTTGTCCACTTTTAGTATGATGGGTGGCTCCCTTGATTCAATAAGTCCCATATCACGTTCATTGATCAATTTGAGCACTTCTGATTGCTTGCTGATAAACATCAATTCTGCTTCCGTGGTAATGGCTTCGGAACGCAAGTCCTTCACCTCTTTTTTTAATTCAGCGGATTCCCTGATCAAACGTTCCGCATGATAGCGATTGCCAATATATATAATGGCCAGCACCATCAGAAAAATGATATAAGGAAGGTTTTTTATAACAATTTCACGGGCAATCAGACTGCCATCCAGAAAATCCTTAATGGTATTCTTCCTGGAAGCTTTTTCCCTGATGTTTTCATCTGTAAATTCCTTGCTTTTATGTTGAATTGCCATTTTTAAATCTTTTTTCTATACATTATATTGAATCGATAAATATGTTATTTATGGTCACAAAAAAACATTCTATCCGTTCCTTCAATGATTCTTTTCTGCAATCCTCATTTTGGCGCTTCTGGCCTTGTTGTTTTTTAAAATCTCCTGTTCACCAGGAACAATGACCTTTTTATTCACCGGTCGCATGGGTGCGGATGAAGCCCCGTAAAGCAGGTCCTTTGATTCGTCACCCTCAAAATTGCCAGCTTTGATAAAATTTTTTGCCAACCGGTCCTCCAAAGAATGGTAGGAGATAATCACAAACCTCCCATCCTCCTCTAAGATTTTTGGAATTTGCAGCAACATCTGTTTGAGGTTATGAATCTCATGATTTACTGCAATGCGAATGGCCTGGAAAACCCTCGCAAAAAATTTGTTTTCAGCATTTTTCGGTGCCAAATGATGAATCATTCCGGTCAGGTCATAAACCCTTTCAACAGGCTGCTTTGTTCGGTTGGAAACAATGATGGAGGCAATCTTCCGGGCATTTTTCAATTCACCGAGATGACGAAATATATCAGTAAGCTCTTCCTCAGAACTTTCATTGATAATATCCCTTGCATTCAGTTTCGTTTCGGGAGACATGCGCATGTCCAATATGTCATTTTGCTTAAAGGAAAATCCTTTGCCCGCTCCTTCAAAGTGAAAGGAAGAAACCCCCAAATCGGCCATGATCCCATCCACAGCATTTACGCCGTAATACCGGAGATAATTAATGAAAAACCTGAAATTATGATTGATGAAAACAATTCTTTCATCATCGGGTTTATTCCATGCAGCTTCCGGGTCCTGGTCAAAAGCATAGAGCCTGCCCTGACTGTTTAAGTGATTCAGTATTTCCGATGAATGGCCTGCGCCCCCCATTGTCAAATCAACATAAATCCCATTGGGTTTAATGTTTAAACCCTCGATGCTCTCATTCAGGAGCACAGGGATATGGTAGCTTAAGACCATCATGCGTTATTCATTGATCCTCCTAAAATTTTTTCAGCGAGATTTGAAAAATCATCCTCTTCCATACCGGCTTTTTCATAGGTCTCTTTGGCCCAAAGTTCAATTTTCCCATCCTGTCCGGCCATTACCAGCTCCTTATCAATGTTTACCAGATCCAGCAATCTCTTGGGTATCAGCAGCCGGTTATTTCCATCCAGGGTTAACTCAGCAGAACCTTTATAAAAAGCCCTCAGGAACTTGCTGTGTTCTTTATTGTAAGGATTGATTTTGCTTCGGATGATTTCATTTTGCCTTTTCCACTCATCCATGGGATACAGAATCAGGCATGATTCAAAAATGTCCTTTTTTATTACAAACTTCTCCTGGGGATCCCCTTCCATCTGCTTCTTAAAAGTAGATGGAAAAAGCACCCTGCCTTTCGAGTCAACTTTGCATGCATAGTCTCCAATAAAAATGGCCATTTCTCAAATTTTGATAGTCAAAAATACAAAAATATTCTCCACAATCAACCACTTTTTACCATTTTTTACCACATTGTTGATAACTTTTTGTTTTTTCCTTTGATTCTTTTTAGGGCAAATCATGGCATAAGGTAACCAAACTTCGCGAAAATTGGGCGATATGAGAAAGAAATGCTGATTAACCGGCTGCGACAGGCAGAAATATGCAACTGTTAATATTTACCTCAGATAATATGAACGTCCTTCCTATTAACCGACATTACAAAAGCAAGGAAAGTTGCAAAAAAATTGGTAGATTTGCATTTCCTGAAAATTTAGGTGCTAATGGGAGAAGAATCAAATGCAGAAAACAACCGCTTTGTTGATGTAAAAAAGGTTTTTTATAGGAAGAATCCTTCATTAGCCCGCCTTTTGCCTAATTTCATATTCAATTATATTAAACGAATCATTCACGAAAAAGAAATCAATCATTTTATGGCTCGTGCGCATGTTTATCACGGGCTTGAATTTATTGAAGAAGTATTAAAAGAATTCAATGTAAAGATTCAGGTAAGCGGCTTTGAAAAAATCCCGGATAAAGGCAGGTTTATATTTGTGGCCAATCATCCGATGGGCGGAATTGACGGACTGGCTTTCGCAAAAGCCGTAGGGGAAAAATTTCAAAACATCAAATTCATTGTAAATGATATTTTAATGAATGTAGAGAATTTTAAACCCATTTTCGTACCGGTCAATAAACACGGAAAGCAATCTGCCGATTATGTCAGGCAGATAGAAGCGCTTTATCAATCAGATGCGCAGATATTAAATTTTCCTGCCGGTTTATGTTCAAGGAAGAATCCCAGTGGTAGAATACTGGACAGGAAATGGTATAAAAGCTTTGTTTCAAAAGCCAGAAAACACCAACGCGAAGTCGTTCCGGTTTACATATTCGGAAGAAATTCCAATTTCTTTTACAACCTGGCGAATATCAGGGAAAAGTTGGGTGTGAAGGCAAACCTGGAGATGTTTTTCCTGCCGGATGAAATGTTTAAGCAAAAGAACGTAAAGATTCATCTTAAATTCGGGGAGGTTATTCCGCATACCGCCTTTGACAAGACAAAGACAGCTGATGAATGGGCATTTGAAGTCAAGAAAAAAGTTTACAAACTTGGACAAGAACCGATAAGTGATTAATTTTGTTATACTTATTAAAAAAGAATGAAGAACATAATACCTCCAATAGATAAATCGATATTAGAACGGGAACTTACGGAAGATAAGTTTATCCGGAATACCAATTTTGGAGCGAATAAAATTTATTCCATCACCAGCCAGGATTCTCCGAATATCATGAAAGAAATCGGCAGGTTGCGGGAATATACTTTCAGAGAAGCCGGAGGTGGTACGGGAAAAGAGGTTGATATCGACCATTTTGATACCATGGCGGAACCTTACCGGCAACTGCTTGTCTGGGATCCGGATCATTATGAAATATTGGGCGGGTACAGGTACATTATATGCAGTGACTTATCCGATGATTTTGACTACAGTAACCTGGCAACTTCCAAATTGTTCCATTTCTCAGAAAAATTTAAAAAATCGTATTTGCCATATATGATTGAGTTGGGTCGTTCTTTTGTGCAACCTCAGTTTCAATCCACCAAATCCAGGAAGATGTTATTTGCTCTGGATAACCTGTGGGATGGCCTCGGAGCCCTTGTGGTAAATAATCCTTCGGTAAAATACTTTTTTGGTAAAGTCACCATGTACACCCATTTTAATCAAAGGGCCAGGGATTACATCATATACTTTCTTGAAAAATATTTTGGCGACCAGGAAAATTTGGTTTATCCAAAAAATCCACTAAAAATCAATTTATCTGAAGAAGAGCTGGAAGCTTTGTTTTCCGGCAACAAATATGATGAAAATTATCGCATATTATCACAAAGTACCCGCGCCTTGGGTGAGAACATCCCTCCATTAATCAATTCCTACATGAACCTCTCCCCTACCATGAAAATGTTCGGTACCGCCAATAATCCCAATTTTGGCAATGTGGAAGAAACCGGAATCATGATCACCATCAGGGATTTATATAAGACCAAAGTGGACAGGCATGTTGGTTCTTATCGCAAAGAAAAGAACCTGCTTTGATGGCATGATGTTTTTTTCTGCGAGCCTTAA
>CAYFUP010000020.1:0-23498 GCA_964346235.1 uncultured Bacteroidales bacterium
TGTTCTTGACGCCTTCTTAGAACCACTTTAGCATAATTTGTTAGTTTTCTTAGTGGCACTGGCTAGACAAATATACGTATTTTTTAACTGATGAAAAAAATTATCAGGATATTTCGGCTGATTTTAATATTTGAGCACCCTGGTTTTTCATATCATTCACTGTATCGTCAAAGCCTTTTTTATTGACCGGTCTGGTAGCATCAATAATCAGGCTGGTGGTGAAGCCTTCTTTCAATGCGTCCAAAACCGTAAAATAAACACAGACATCCCCTGCTAAGCCCGTTACATAAAGTTCATCCATATTTCTTCCTCTCAGATAATCAGCCAGACCGGTGGTTTTCTTATGACCGTTATCATAAAATCCACTATAGCTGTCGATTCCGGGATCCATTCCTTTTCTGATTATTGCTTCCACCCTTTTCATATCAAGATTTTCGGCGAATTCTGCCCCTCTGGATTCCTGTATGCAGTGGTCAGGCCACAGGATTTGTTCCAATCCGTTTAAATCAGTTTTTTCAAGGGGTTGTTTTCCTTCGTGATTCGAAGCAAAACTTCCATGGTTTTCTGGATGCCAGTCCTGTGTGGCGACAACCAGATCAAATTGCTCCTGCAAACGGTTTATTACCGGGATCACCTGGTCTCCTTCCCTGACTTCCAGGGAACCTCCCGGAAGAAAATCATTTTGTACATCTACGACAATTAATGTGCGGTTCATATTCTTTATTTGTTTTAATATCGATAACTTATTTGTGTGACAAAGAAAGCTTACGATATGTTTAAATAAATCAGACATTACCAAACAAAAGTTGATGTCACCGACTGACAGAAAATGGTTTGAAAATACGATTCTTCCGCAGGCTGTTGAATTAGGGTTAATTACCTCACCAATATCATGAACAAGGTAAAAAGTTTTTCCATTCCTTTTAAATTCTTTTAATCAATGGATGAGGCCATTGACTGGTTGCTTCAGTAAAATCAGAATGTTCGCCGGGGAGGCATCATCCTTATTCCTCTCCGTTTCCACAGATTTCCATTAAAACGCCATGGGTAGATTTAGGATGAAGGAAGCCAATATTCAATCCTTCAGCCCCTTTCCTGGATTTCTCATCAATGAGCCTGATGCCGCTATCATGGGCTTCGCCCAAACTTTTATCCACATCATCTACCTGGAAGGCGATATGATGAAAACCTTCTCCATTTTTTTCTATAAATTTATGAACCGGACTGTCAGTTTCAGTGGCCTCAAGCAATTCCAGCTTAACGTCTCCTATATTAAAAAAAGCAGTTTTCACTCGTTGATCCGGAACTTCTTCCATCTTATAACAAGTTAACCCAAGGAAATTTTCATAAAATGCAATGCTTTCATCGAGATTTTTTACCGCTATTCCGAGATGTTCGATTTTTTTTACCTGCATGCTATAGAATATGTATGTTTTGGTACAAATGTATGATATTATTTATCAAAAATATTTACTTTTGACGTGTTATGCCATCAATATAAGATGCTGTAGCGCAAATGGTATATAATAAATAAGATATAAATCAATCCAAAAAGTATGAAGTATAAATGCACAGTTTGCGGTCACATCTATGACCCGGAAAAAGGAGATAAAGAACAAGGAATTCCACCCGGCACATCATTTGATGACTTGCCGGATAACTGGACCTGTCCTGTATGCGGAGCGGATAAAGAGGATTTTGAACCCATGGAATGATCAATTTAAGCAGCTCGCTGCCTATAATCCTTTTTCTCCGGGAATGGTAATTTCCACTTTTAACACGAACAGGGAATATTCTTCATCCATAGGAAGAAATTGAAATTCAAGCGGATTGCTTGTTTTTCTGGCAATATCGATGAGTCCCAGTCCGGCCCCTCCCTTTTCACTGATGGTTCCTTCTTTGATGGTCTTTTTAAAAAGCTGATTGAGTTCATCCCTGGTGAGGGAATTTACCTCATTCAGATTGGCATGAATGACCTCTTTCTTTTTGTTAGAGATCTTATTGGAAGTGATGATAAAATAAGTGTTATCTTTCTGGCCTATCAGAAATAAGCCATTTCCGATGTTGTTTTCAATACCGGTTATTTCATCGGAATGCCTGCTGATGTTCTGAAGGGTTTCCACCATTACATGATACACTTTTCGCTGAACAGACCTTTCTTCTTTTTTTCTTTCCATCTCCCTTTCTGACATGCTTGTAAACATTTTTGTGATATCATGGTTGAATTCACCGAGATAAACCAGGGAAATACCGTTTTTCACGAGTTCATCATAAAGGGATAATACGGATTTAATAAAATGGACGTCTAACATCATGGATTAATTTTTGAGTTTAATAAATCATAAAAATAATCAAATAATAAATAAATCAAATCATTCTCATAATAAATTAGTCAATATTTATTATTTCTTTTAACGATAAAATGCGGATTGAGCAGGTTTTCTTTGTTGTAAGTCAGTGGTTCGGTACTTTCTTTTACAAATACGGAGCAATTTGCATAGGTGGCAATGGCATGACCGGCAGCAGTATCCCATTCCATGGTTGGACCGAATCTCGGATATTCGTCGGCACTTCCTTCAGCCACCATGCATATTTTTAAAGAGCTGCCTTTGGAAATGATATCTATATTATGGTGTTCTTCTTTAAGCTTTTCATAATATTGTTTGTTTTCTTCTGACATATGCGAGCGGCTGCCTACTATGGTAAAAGGCCTTTTGGTAATATTATCCAGGGGCAGGTTAATTCCCATATCCAGCATGGTATTTATTTTTTCCTCCTCCATCTTCGCCAAAGCAGAGAAATGGCTGATTTTTTTTGATCCCAGTTGCTCCTCAGCATAATATAAATCATCAAGCACAGGCGCATATATAACGCCCAATACAGGTTTTGTTTTTTCTATGAGGGCAATGTTTACCGTGAATTCTCCATTTCTTTTAATGAATTCCTTGGTTCCGTCCAGGGGGTCAATTAACCAAAAAATATCCCAATCCTTTCGTTCTTCATATGGGGTATCTTTTCCTTCCTCACTTAAAAGGGGAATATATAACTGTTCAAGATGATTCGCAATGATATCATTTGATTTTTTATCGGCCAGGGTAAGCGGACTCTCATCCGTTTTATATTCAACATTGAAATCATAATGGTTGTAAATATCCATGATTTCTTTTCCGGCGTTGTATGCACTTTTTATTGCTTCAAAAAGCAGGGTGTTTCTGTTTATCATATTAGAAATAGATTAAGCTTAACATGAGAATGGTGACAATTAAATAAATAACCGTTAAGGGAAAACCAATTTTGAAAAAATCTTTAAAAGAATATCCGCCGGGTCCATAAACCATCAGGTTTGTCTGGTATCCGATGGGGGTGATAAAGTTGGCTGCCGCAGCAAAAGCGACGACCAGTATAAATGGTGTGGGGGTTAATGCCAGATTATCAGCAATCGTCAGGGAAATGGGAAATATAATGGCCACAGATGCTTTATTGGTAATATAAGCTGCCATCAGGGCCGTGATGATATAAATTCCCAATAATATGCCCGTTGGTCCGAGAGGTACAAATACATTAATTAAAAGGTTGGCAATTAATTCTGCTGCACCGGTTTTTATCATGGCTGCGCCAAGGGCTAAGGATAAGGCAATAATCAATGCCAAATCAAAATCTATGCTTTTGGGTATTTCTTTAGGGGTGGTGATTCTAAGAGCCAGCGCGGTTAAAATCAATATGATGAGTCCCATAAAAAGCGAAATAACCTTGAAAGTGGCGAGCAGAATGGCCAACAGTAAACCTCCAAGCAAAATGACGGTTTTGTAGGTTTCAAGTTTCTGAAAATTTTTAACCTTTGATATTAAATAAAAATCCTGGGTGTTTCTGGCACGCTGCAGAAAATCCCCACCAGCAAAAAGCAATAACACATCACCCGATTTGAGAACGATATCCCCAATCTTGCCGCTTATTTTTTCACCATTTCTGTGGACAGCAATGACGGCTGCATCATATTTCGCCCTGAAATTAAAATTTTTCACCGTTTTATTGATGAGGGAGGATTTATGGGAGATCACCACTTCCACTACTTCCGTATATTTCTTACGATGGAGCATGCCCACAGAGGGCAGGATCATGCTGTTTTTTGATTTAACCATGTCTGCAATGGTATTGGTATTTCCTGCAAAAATAAGAATATCATCTTCGGATAAGATGACATCCGGGGAAACAGCGGATAATTTTATATCGTTTCTGATTATTTCCACCAAAAACAATCCTTTTAAGTTCCTCAGTCCTCCTTCTTCAATGGTTTTACCAACCAGTTTGGATTTAGGCCTGATTTGAGCTTCAACCAGGTAGTTTCTTGAATTGGTGGCAAATTCACTAATCACATCTTTTTTATCGGGTAAAAGTTTATGGCTGAAAAAATACAGATACATGAATCCAATGATAATCATTGGCGCACCAATAAAGGAAAAATCAAATATATTTAAAGGAGGTAACCCTTCAATGATTTGCTGATCCACCACCAGTCCGTTTACAATCAGATTGGTGGATGTCCCTATCAGTGTTGCACACCCCCCTAAAATGGCGGCGTACGAAAGCGGAATAAGAAATTTGGAGGGGGATATGTCGTTTTTATAGCTCCAGGACTTTACATAGGGCATCATCACGGCTACAAGAGGGGTGTTATTCAGAAAGGCAGATAGCGGGGCAATTAATAACATAATGCGGCTTAAAAAGCTTTTTTCCGTGTTATCTTCTTTGAAGATTTTATCAAAGAGCGAATCGATAATGCCGGTTTTCCTTATAATCTCTCCGATAAGCAGTAGCATGATGATGACGGCGATTTGTTCGTTGGCAAAACCGCTGAGAATCTCGGAAGGGGTTAGGATGCCCACAGCACCGAGTGTGATGACGGATATCAAAAAAGTAAAAGAAGCCCCTAAAATTTCCAGGTATAATGAAATAATGATAAATAAAATAACGATGAAGACAATTATCAAATCAAAACTAATCATAAGCTCCTTTCATTCAAGCAGCGAAATTAAGGTGTTCTTATTAAAACTCAATTATGAACTTGCTGATTTTTTAAATTATTTATATATAAACCAGTTCATTAATCTATAAATTAGAGATTTAATTGTATCATGGCATCAGGAAAGTTTGTTTATCGAAAGCAAAATATGGCTTTTTTCTGAAAAATGTAATTCGACTTTATCATGAATATTGAAATTATCATGGGTTTCTTTATCTACCTGGTAAACATAATTATCCGTTACAATCTGGTATTCTCTAATGAAAGAATTTTCGGGACTGAATTCAAAACCTTCTTCAGATAAAGTGTCGAATGAATGGGCCAGTCTCTCGGTTTCCGTTTTGTTTTCGATGCGGCTTTCTTTTACCACCATTCTCTTGCTTTTAATGTCTTTATTCAGAGGGGATATTCTTTTCATCAGCGATATCATGAAAAGAATAAAAATGATGAAAAGTATTAACCATGGAACCAAATAAATGAATAAACCATAGTGGTCTTCATGATTGAACACTTTATAATAGAAATATATGAACAGTCCGGCTACCAAAATGATCGTGACAATAAAAAAAGGTAAAAAATTCAATAAGATCTCATTTCTCTTGGTTTGTAATACGTCAATTTCTTTTTTTGACATTTGTTTTGTATCCATGATGACTTATTTGAAATAAAACGTCACCAATTTAAAAAATAATTTTATTATATTCAAATGCATAAAAATGAGATGGTCACCTGAGTTATTATGGGCTTATGGTTCATCCGGACATAAAAAATTAAAATGCAAAAGGGTTGAAAAAATTCAGCTTTAATCCCTAATTTTGGGACTCAATTTAAAAAAGGGAACATGATTAGTTTTTACAAGGGCCATATCAATGAAATATTTGTCGTAGAACTTAATGATGAACTATCTGGTGAAAATGATGATAAATTTCGCTGGTTGCTGAAAGGAGCGAAAAGGATTGATAAAAAAGCAATGGAAGGAAGTTTCATAGGGCCCAGAAAAGAAATGATAACCCCATGGAGTACCAATGCCGTTGAAATCACACAGAACATGGGTATTAGCGGTATAAAAAGAATTGAGAGGTTTGTGGATGTTGAGGAATCAAAAATTACCTATGATCCCATGCTTCAGCAAAAGTACAGTAAAATTGACCAGCAGATATTTACCATTGATGTTTTACCTGAACCGGTAAGATTTGTCGAAGACATCGCAGCCTACAATAAGCAGGAAGGCCTGGCGCTGAGTCAGCCGGAAATTGATTACCTGGAAAAAGTGAGTGATCACATTGAAAGAAAACTTACAGATAGCGAAGTGTTTGGGTTCTCTCAGGTAAATTCGGAACATTGCCGGCATAAAATATTTAACGGACAGTTTATCATTGACGGCATCTCAAAAAATGATTCTTTGTTTGAACTGATAAAGAAGACGACCCGGTTAAATCCCAATTTGGTTGTATCTGCTTACAAGGATAATGTGGCATTTATAAAAGGACCGGAGACTATTCAGTTTGCCCCGGGAAGACAAGATATACCTGATTTTTTTAAGGAGAAAAAGACTAGCACGGTATTATCACTGAAAGCGGAAACACATAACTTCCCCACCACTGTTGAGCCTTTTAATGGCGCATCGACTGGCTCAGGCGGTGAGATAAGAGACCGGATGGCAGGGGGGAAAGGGAGCATTCCGCTGGCCGGTACAGCAGTTTATATGACTTCATATCCCAGGATTAATCAGAAAAGAAAATGGGAAAATGCCTTTAAAGAAAGAAAATGGTTGTATCACAATCCCGAAGAAATATTGATAAAGGCTTCCAACGGAGCCAGCGATTTCGGAAACAAATTCGGCCAACCCCTCATTTGCGGGAGTCTCCTGACTTTCGAGCATGAAGAAGACAGGCAGAAATATGGGTATGACAAGGTCATCATGCTGGCAGGAGGTGTTGGATATGGGAAAGAGGTCGATTCAATGAAAGATAAACCCGAAAAAGATGATAAAATCGTTGTCATGGGAGGCGATAATTACCGGATCGGTATGGGGGGAGGTGCCGTATCTTCGGTGGATACAGGAGAATATGAAAGCAACATTGAGTTAAATGCTGTTCAGCGGGCCAATCCTGAAATGCAAAAAAGGGTTTACAATGCCTTAAGGGCCATGTCAGAAAACGATGAGAACCATGTCATCTCTCTCCATGACCATGGAGCCGGGGGACACCTGAATTGCCTATCTGAATTGGTGGAGGACAGTGGCGGAAAAATCCATATTTCCAAATTGCCAGTCGGCGATCCCACCCTTTCTGCCAAAGAAATCATTGGCAATGAGTCCCAGGAAAGAATGGGCCTGGTCATTCATAAAAAGAACTATGAGGAACTGAGGAAAATTGCTGAACGGGAAAGAGCACCCATTTATGATGTGGGAAATATCAAGGCTGATGGTAAGTTTCAATTTCTGCAATCTGAGGAGCAGCATCATCCCATTGACTTAAAACTGGAGTACCTGTTTGGAAAACCACCCAAAACGACCCTTCAGGATGAAACCATTGAAAGAAGATTTTCGGATGTTGCCTATAAATTGTCAGATATCTATCATTACCTGGAAGCTGTTCTTCAATTAGAGGCTGTAGCCTGTAAAGACTGGCTTACCAACAAGGTTGATCGATCCGTGACCGGAAAAGTGGCGATGCAACAAACGGTCGGACCATTGCAGTTGCCTTTAAACAATGTGGCCATTACGGCGCTGGATTATAGTGGCAAGAAGGGCATGGCCACTTCCATTGGACATGCAACAATACCGGGATTGATTGACAGTGCCAAGGGGTCACTGCTTTCTGTGGCGGAATCATTGACAAACCTGGTATGGGCACCCTTAACCCATGGACTTACAGGTGTTTCATTAAGTGCGAACTGGATGTGGCCATCGAAAAATCCCGGGGAAGATGCCAGGTTGTATAAAGCGGTAGAGGCCGTCAGCGATTTTTGTGTTATGCTGGGAATTAACATACCTACTGGCAAGGATTCGCTTTCAATGACCCAGAAGTATCCAACCGGTGAAAAAGTGACGGCACCCGGAAGCGTGATCATATCATCAGTGGCAGAAGTGAAAGACATTTCAAAGGCAGTGGATCCGTTGCTGAAAGATGTGATGGAATCAAAAGTATTGTACATTGATTTTTCAGGAGATGAATTTGAACTTGGGGGAAGCAGTTTGGCGCAGACGCTCAACAAAGTGGGAGAAAAAGCTCCCAGTGTGTCTGACCCGGCGTATTTTATGAAAGCTTTTAATGCCATCCAGGCTTTGATATCCAATCAAAAAATACTGGCAGGCCATGATGTGTCAGCCGGGGGACTCATCACCACATTGCTGGAAATGACATTTGCATCAAATCAGCCAGGCATGAATATAGATTTAGATGGTTTTGAAGAGCTGGATCTGATAAGAATTTTATTCAGTGAAAAACCTGCGGTTGTCCTCCAGGTCGAGAATGAAAGCGCGGTTTTTGATAAACTGGAGAAAGAGAAGATCAACTACCGGATTATCGGGACCCTATCAGAAAAAAGAGAGTTCATCGTAAATTTCAGAAATGAAGTATTAAATTTTGACATTGATGCCTACAGGGATATTTGGTTTAAAACTTCCTATTTACTTGATAAAAATCAAAGCGGCGAACAACTGGCATTGGAAAGGTATCAGCATTATAAAGTTCAGCCCCTTGCATTTTCTTTTATGGCCGGTTTTACCGGTCAAGCCAAGCAATATGCCATAAATCCTGAAAACAGAAGCTCATCCGGCATCAAAGCGGCCATCATAAGAGAGAAGGGAGTCAATGGCGACCGGGAAATGGCATATTCCTTATATCTGGCAGGATTTGATGTGAAAGATGTGCATATGACTGATTTGGTTTCCGGAAGGGAAACGCTTCAGGATATTCATTTCATCGTATTTGTGGGTGGTTTTTCAAATTCAGATGTTATGGGTTCCGGTAAAGGCTGGGCAGGTGCATTTTTATACAATCCCAAAGCCAAACAAGCCCTGGACGATTTTTATGAAAGACAGGATACCCTAAGTCTGGGAGTCTGCAACGGCTGTCAGCTTATGACGGAATTAAATCTGATATATCCCGGACATGACGAACCAGTTCAAATGACTGTAAATGATTCCGGCAAATTTGAGTCCAGTTTTTTAAGCGTCAGAATTTTCGAAAATCATTCGGTTATGTTGAGCTCATTATCAGGTGCTGAATTGGGGATATGGGTGGCCCATGGGGAAGGAAAATTTCAGCTGCCACTGAAAGAATCGAATTATTCCATTCCTATGAAATACAGCCATCATACTTATCCGGGAAATCCGAATGGATCTGATTATGATGCAGCCTGCATTGCATCCTCCGATGGAAGGCACCTGGCCATGATGCCGCACATAGAAAGAAGCATTTTTCCATGGCAATGGGCTCATTATCCAGATGAAAACAATCACAACGAAATATCTCCGTGGATGGAAGCATTCGTCAATGCAAGGGAGTGGATAAATAAAAACTCATAAAATGATAAGCAGATGATACAAAGAATACAATCGATATATTTATTATTGGCTGCAGCAGTGGATGCAGTGTTGTTTTTTGTACCGGTTGCTACCTTTATCAGTGCTGATAACATCATCCCCTTTTATGCTTTTGGCATTGATTTTGAAATATCAATCAAATTCATCAGTGAGCTGGCTGCGGTGCCTTTAATTGTTTTAGTTTCAATGGTGGTGCTGCTTCCTTTGATAAACATTTTTTTATTTAAAAAAAGAAAATTACAAATGCGCTTATGCATTTTTGCCATCTTATTAAATCTCGGACTTGTGGGATTGTTATATTTTTATATTTCAACTTTTGCCGGAGAGCTCCTGGCAAGTATTCAATATAATTATCCCGCAGTGATGCCCCTAATCGCTGTGGTTCTAAATTATTTGGCATTCAGAGCCGTAAGAAAGGATGAAGCATTGATTCGCTCGATTGACCGGATAAGGTAATGCGATCAAATGGAAAATCATTTAATAAAAGGGTTTGTGACTTTGAAATATGATCTTGGTTTTACTTAGAACCACTTTAGAATAATTTGTTAGTTTTCTTAATGTCACTAATTACACAATTAATAAAATATAAAAGAAATGAACAAATTTTTTATTTTCTTCCTGCTGGGCTTATTGACAGTGATTATTCCTGTTACTTCGCAATCGGAAGTTGACCCGGATGCCATGTTGCCTGTTGATCCGCAGATAAGAAAAGGCACGCTAAAAAACGGGCTGACGTATTATGTTAGGGAGAACAAGCAACCCGCCAACAGGGTTGAAATGCGGCTTGTCTTAAATGCGGGTTCCCTGCAGGAAACTGAAAACCAAAGAGGTTTGGCTCATTTTGTGGAACACATGTGCTTTAATGGCACCAAGAATTTTGAAAAGAATGAGTTGGTCAATTTTCTTGAAAAAATGGGAATTGACTTTGGTGCTGATTTGAATGCATATACGTCATTTAATGAAACGGTATATTTTCTGAAATTGCCTGTTGAAAAGGCATTAATAGATACCGGACTCATGGTATTGAAGGATTGGGCGCATAATGTATCATTTGATGCGGAAGAAATCGATAAGGAAAGGGGGGTGATAGTTGAAGAGTGGCGATTGGGATTAGGAGCACAGCGTCGAATGATGCAGGAATATATTCCGGTTTTATTAAAAGGTTCAAAATATGCCGAACGATTGCCCATTGGCAAAATGGAAGTGGTAAAAAACTGCCCCTATGATACCCTTCGCCAGTTTTATTATGATTGGTACCGGCCGGATTTGATGGCTGTGATTGTGGTGGGGGATATTGATGCAAAGGATATGGAAAAGAAAATCAAGAAAACATTCAGGAAAGTTTCAAATCCTGATAACCCGAAAGAAAGAAAAGAATATGATATTCCGGACAATAACGAACCTTTAATCAGCATAGTTACGGATGAAGAAGCCACTTACAATATTGTGCAGTTCTTTATAAAACACGATAAAAAAATAGCAGATGAAGCGAAGGATTATAAACAATTTCTGCTGCAAAGGCTTTACAATAAGATGTTGAACAAACGTTTTCAGGAGATTATGCAAAGTCCTGAAGCGCCTTTTATTCAGGCCAATACCAGATATGGATCCTTTCTTGGCAGGTCAAAAGATGCCTATGCTTCTTTTGCCGTGGCTAAAAACAATAAAATCACTGAATCCCTGGAAAGCATTCTTGAAGAAAATCATAAAGTCAGGGAACATGGTTTTACAGCCAGCGAACTGGAAAGGGAGAAAAAAAACCTGATGAACTTTTATGAGCAGGCTTTGAAAGAAAAAGATAAAAATGAATCAGGCAACTATGCCTCGGAATATACGCGCAACTTTCTTCAAAAAGAACCCATCCCGGGCATTGAAAATGAAGTGAAATATGCCCAGGCGTTTTTGCCGGAAATCGGTCTTGATGAAATTAATCAGTTGGCTGAAAACTGGATAATTGACAGAAACTGGGCCATTTTAATCTTAGCCCCCGAAAAAGAAGGGGTGGAAGTTCCTGATAAAGAGGAGGTCATGAATGTTATAGATGAATCCTGGGAGCGGGAGACAAAAGCATATGTTGATGATGATGTGAGCGGTTCTCCGCTGCTGGAAAAAGAACCGGCAGCTGGAAAAATGATCGATAAAAAGTATAATGAGCGGTTGGATTATACCCATTTAACCTTTGATAATGGTGCACAGGTAATTATGAAACCCAATGATTACAAAAATGACAGAATTTTGTTTCTTGCTCACAGCGCAGGCGGTCATTCCCTTTTTCCACTTGATACTTTCATGTCAGCTTATGTTGCTTCAGATGTGATAAACAGAAGTGGAGCCGGAAACTTCAATGAAGTGCAGCTTGAAAAGAAACTGACAGGAAAAACCATTCAGCTGGATGTGAGATTAACCTCAATGTATGAAGGATTGAGGGGGTACAGCTCCACCGGTGATTTTGAAGACTTGTTGAAATTGAATTATCTGTATTTCACAAATCATAAAATTGACAGCAATGTATATAAAACATATATTGATGAATTGGAGAACAGAACCCGCTATATTTGGTCGGATCCCAGGTATGTTTTTTATGATACCATTGTAAAAGTATCCACATTAAATCATCCAAGGGAAATCACCATTCCCACCAAAAAACAGATTAACCGGATATCTTACGGACAAATCAGGAAAGTGTTCAGGGACAGGTTTTCTGATGCGGGAGATTTTTACTTCTTTATTGTCGGGAATTTCGATGCGGATACCATTATTCCTTATCTTGAAAAATATATCGGAGGGTTGCCTTCAGAAGGACGCAAAGAATTATGGAAAGAGGTGGATCCAGAATTTCCTGATAATTCTAAATATGTATATGTTTACAAAGGCAAAGAGGCACAGAGCATGGTTTCTATTTTAATGAACGGAAAATTTAATTGGAAAAACGACAGGATGAAATTCAGCCTTTTGAACAGAATACTCCGGATTCAACTGAGGGATATCATGCGGGAAGATAAAGGAGGTGTATATTATACCAAAGTAAACGGCAGTTTTTCAAAATATCCTTCACCCGAGTATAACATGGATGTTTCATTTGGCTGTGCTCCTGAAAATGCTGATAGTTTAGCTTATACCGTCATCAGCCAGATGAGGAAAATCAGAAAAAACGGGGTAAGCGAAACGGATCTGGAAAAGGCCAAAAAATCGGTATTAAACAACAGAGAAACCAATAAGGTGAAGAATTCATACTGGATCAATAATTTACAGGATTTGTATTTTTATAAAAAACCCATACTCAGCGATGAGGAATTTGAGCAAATGGTAAATCAAATAAGTTCGGATGACATAAGAGAAATGGCTGAGAAGTATTATAGTGTAAATCACTATGTGTTAGGGATCTTATATCCTGAAGATGTCTCCCTCCACCGATAATTTTGCTTTTAATTGAAAAAATCCTTTGATATTTAATGAATGTTAATTACATTTATTGTTTTATTGAATTTATTATTAATTTTGCAATCCGTTTAAATAAAATAATGTCAAACTTATTAATTAACAAAATTTTATAGTTTAATGTCAGAAAAAGAAGAAAGAAATAACCAGGAAAGTAAGCAGGGAAGATCTGAAAATTTGGAGCAGCAAAAGGAAAACCAGGTGCAGGTTGCTGATCAGGAAGAAAATGCGAATGCTGATTCAGCAGGACAATCAGGCCAGAAAGCTGATGAATCTTATCATGAATCCCCTGAAAAGTCAATGAGCGAAACAGACGCTCCGGACAGAAAGAAAGAACCTTCTAACGGGGAAGCAGTATCGCCATCAAATCCGGAAGAACCCTCCTCAGTCAAAACCGAATCTTCAAATGAAGCCGCCAAAAACGATGAATCTGATGACCGGAATGGAAGTGCAGGATCAGAAGCAGAAGAGGACTCAATTACCACGCAAGAAGTGGAAGAAGAGGCCACAAAGCTCGAGGATGAAAACGAACTGGATAAAGCAATAAAAAATGCCGACCGGTCTTCATACGACCTGGAGGAATTTGATTGGGCAAGCTATGCTCACTCACAGGATGTTTATTCAAAGAATGAGAAGGATGAATATGTCCAAATGTATAGTGAAACCCTATCAACCATTGCAGAAAATGAGGTGGTGGAAGGTACCGTTATTTCAATGAATAAAAGGGAAGTGGTCATCAACATCGGCTATAAATCCGAAGGAGTCGTGAGTCTCAATGAATTCAGATATAATCCGGATTTGAAAGTGGGGGATACCGTTGAAGTTTATATTGAAAGCCAGGAAGATAAAAAAGGACAATTGGTATTGTCCCATAAAAAGGCACGCACATTGCGTTCATGGGAAAGGGTGAACAAGGCCCTTGAAAATGAAGAAATCATAAAAGGCTATATTAAATGCAGGACCAAAGGCGGAATGATAGTGGATGTTTTTGGTATTGAGGCATTTCTGCCGGGTTCGCAGATTGATGTAAAACCCATCCGGGATTACAACGCCTATGTAGAAAAAGTGATGGAGTTCAAGGTGGTAAAAATCAACCATGAATATAAAAATGTGGTGGTTTCTCATAAAGCATTGATCGAAGCAGAACTGGAACAACAGAAGAAAGAAATAATCGCCAATCTGGAAAAAGGGCAGGTTCTGGAAGGAACTGTCAAAAACATTACCCCATATGGCGTTTTTATTGATCTTGGCGGTGTGGATGGGCTCATCCATATCACTGATTTATCATGGGGCAGGGTAAACCATCCCGAAGAAATCGTGCAGCTTGATCAAAAACTAAATGTGGTTATTCTTGATTTTGATGATGATAAAAAACGAATTGCCCTGGGATTAAAACAACTGACAGCCCACCCATGGGATCAGCTTGACCCGAATTTGAAGGTTGGTGATGAAGTGGAAGGCAGGGTAGTCGTTATGGCTGATTATGGAGCATTTATTGAAATAGCCCCTGGTGTTGAGGGATTGATTCATGTCTCGGAAATGTCATGGTCACAGCACTTAAGAAGCGCTCAGGAGTTTTTGCAGGTTGGGGATACCTTGAAAGCAAAAATCCTGACCCTCGACAGGGAAGAACGAAAAATGTCTCTTGGTATCAAACAGCTCAAGCCGGATCCATGGGAAAACATTGAAGAAAAATACGGGGAAGGATCCAAGCATACCGCTACTGTCCGGAATTTTACAAATTTTGGTGTATTCGTGGAAATTGAAGAAGGCGTGGATGGATTAATACATATATCCGACTTATCATGGACCAAAAAAATCAAACATCCGGCTGAATTTACTTCCATCGGTGAACCGATAGAAGTAGTGGTGCTCGAAATTGATAAAGAGAACAGGCGGTTGAGCTTAGGACACAAGCAGCTTGAAGAGAATCCCTGGGAGGTTTTTGAAAGCATATTTACAACTGACTCCATCCATGAAGGAACAATCATAGAAGTTAATGAAAAAGGGGCTGTTGTATCTCTTCCATATGGAGTTGAAGGATTCGCCACACCAAAACATATTGTGAAGGAAGATGGAACCCAAGCCAAAGTGGACGAAAGACTTCAATTTAAAGTCCTGGAGTTTTCCAAGAATGCGAAGAAAATAATCGTTTCCCATTCGAGGGTTTATGAGGATGCCAAAAAGGCTGAAGGCAAAGCCAAAAGAAAAGAGGAAGATGTCAATGTGAAAAAAACACAGGCGAAGCTCAAGAGCAATATGGAAAAAACAACCCTTGGAGACATTTCTGATCTCGAAAAAATAAAATCTGACATGGAAGCTTCTGCAAAAAAAGAAAAGAAGCAACCGGCTGCCGGTGAAAAGAAAGCTGCTGCAGCAGATCAGAAAGCGGAAGAAGCGGCTGCGGGAAATCAGAAAGAGAAAGCAGATGCTACAGTAGATCAGAAAGCGAAAGAAGATGTTCAGGAAACAAAGAAAGCAACCGTATCTGACAAGGAGAAAGATATAGAGGGAGCGCAGGAAAAGAAAAAATCAACTGCTGAGAAGGATCCAGAAGGATCAAAGGAATCAGAAGCTTCTGTGAAAGATAAGGATGCAAGCGAAGTAAAAGATAGTCCCAAATCAAAAGAGGGACAAGAAAAAGAGCGTTTGGCTGCACAAGCTGAAAAAGAACAAGCAAGTCCCGGTTCTCAGGTTGTTGAAGATAATCTAACGGCTCAATCACCAGCTGACCAGCAACAAGAAAGTCCCGCTTCACAAGACGAAAAGAATAAAGAAACTCCGAAGTCACAAGTTGAGCAGGAAAAGGAAAGTGCCGCTTCAAAGGAGGGACAGGAAAAAGAAGCACCCAAAACCAAGAGCGAAAAGGGAAAGCAAACGACCAAATCCCATGATGAACAAGCTGAAGTGAGTGCAGATGCTGTGCAAGGCAAAAAGAAGACAGAAGCCTCGGAGACTCAGAAAGCGGAAAAGCAGACCGCTGATTCTGAAAAGAATGAGCCGGAGGCCAGCTCGCAAACGGATGCCTCCTCAGAAGAAAAAACAGACATTTCAGCTGAAAAGGAGGACAAGGAAGACAGTAAGAATGGGACCAAAACAAAAAATGATAAGAATGTAACATCCACTAACAATCAGAAAAACACAGAAGGAAAGAAAGGAAATCAGCAGGATGATACTGAAAAAGCTTAGCAGACTCAGATAATTATCATTCCCATACCATAAAACTTATAAAGATGGAATTTAAAATAGAAAAAAAAGACGATTACACATTAATTCAGGTGCTGGAAGAAAAACTCGATACCCATGTGGCACCAACCCTCAAATCTGAATTGGTGTTGGTGTCAGGAAATGGTGAAAAAAACCTGGTGCTTGATTTAAGTAATTGTCGCTATTGCGATTCGTCGGGACTGAGTGCCATCCTGGTGGCTAACAGGCTCTGCAAGAATGCTAACGGAACTTTTGTGTTAACCGGTCTGACAGATGCTGTTGACCGGCTGATTACCATCTCCCAATTAGATACCGTGCTGAATATTACGGATACGACAGAAGAAGCAGAAGAGATAATAAAAAATAATGAATCTAAAGACGATTAATTATTGAATCCATTTTCAGTCACAGTATTAGGTAGCAGCTCTGCTCTTCCAACTTCAAAAAGGTTTACATCCGCTCATGTTATGAATATACATGAGCGTTTTTTTTTAATTGATTGCGGGGAGGGAACCCAAATTCAGCTCAGGCGGTTTAAGGTAAAATTTGGAAAAATAGATCATGTTTTTATTTCACATGTTCATGGGGATCACATACTGGGTATCTTTGGACTGCTATCTTCCTTTAATCTGCTTGGGAGAACCAAAGCCCTTCATATCTATGGCCCGGCTGACATCAAGATCATTATTGACGATCATTTTAAATATTATGAACACGAGAGGAAATTCAGGATAGTCTATCATTTCATAAAGCCAAATGAGAGACAAGTCATTTATGAA
Source organism: uncultured Bacteroidales bacterium (assembly GCA_964346235.1). Taxonomy (GTDB): domain Bacteria; phylum Bacteroidota; class Bacteroidia; order Bacteroidales; family CAYFUP01; genus CAYFUP01. The sequence continues at coordinate 16,997 of CAYFUP010000020.1, forward strand.
GACAAGGCCGTAATCATAGAAGCCATTTCGTTGAAACACCGGGTGGATACCTTCGGATTTTTATTTCATGAAAAAAGACGTCCGAATCATATGATAAAGGAAAAAATCAAAGAATATTCCATCCCTGTGCTAAAAATTCCAGAAATCATACAAGGGGCTGATTTTTTGACAGAAAAAGGAGAACGGATAAAAAACGAGGAACTGACTTATCCTTCATATACCCCCCGTACCTACGCCTATATTTCTGATACTATATTCGATGAGTCCATTATTCTTCACATCAAAAATTTCCACTTGCTTTATCATGAATCAACATTTCTAGAAGAACATCATGAACTGGCAAAAGAGACTTTTCATTCTACAGCCCGGCAGGCAGCTGAAGTTGCTGCAAAGGCCAATGTGAAAAAATTGCTGCTTGGACATTTTTCTACCCGTTATAAAAGAATTGAACGTTTTGAGGAGGAGGCTGCTGCTGTTTTCCCCAATATTGTGCTTGCGGAGGATGGTTTGAGAATAGGCGTTCCCTGTGATGATGAAAAATCAGATTTTTAGTATATTGCAAATAAATTATTCTTATATAACTACCTGATATCATGCATGACAAGATAATTGTTTTAGATTTTGGTTCCCAATATACCCAGTTAATTGCCCGAAGGGTCAGAGAATTAAATGTTTATTGCGAGATTTATCCATTTAATAAGATTCCGGATATAAAGGACAATGTAAAAGGAATTATCTTGTCTGGCAGTCCGTTTTCCGTCAGGGATGAACAAGCTCCAAAGATTGATATTTCCCAGTTTTACGGAGCAATACCCATCCTGGGCATATGTTATGGTGCGCAATACATGACCAAAGAGAAAGGCGGGGAGGTTTCATATTCCAAACACAGAGAATACGGCCGGGCAAACTTGTCCTTCATTGATACGGACACAACCCTGTTTAAAGGTATATCCAGCGGATCACAGGTATGGATGTCCCACGGAGACACCATTACCAGACTCGCGGATTCGGCTAAGGTGATTGCTGGAACTGCAGATGCCAGGTATGCCGCTTTTCAATTTGAAGGATCAAATGTTTATGGTTTACAGTTTCACCCGGAAGTATATCATACCCCGGAAGGAAAAACATTATTAAAGAATTTTGTGGTGGATATTTGTCATTGTTTGCAAAGCTGGACTCCGGCTTCATTTGCAGAATCTACCATAGCTGATTTGAAAAGTACTCTTGGCAATGACAATGTGGTGCTGGGATTATCCGGGGGTGTGGATTCTTCGGTGGCTGCTTTGTTGCTGCATAAAGCCATCGGTAAGAACCTGCTTTGTTTATTTGTCGATAATGGATTACTGAGAAAGAATGAATATCAGAAAGTACTCCATAGTTATAAAAATATGGGTTTAAATGTGGTGGGCATAGATGCCAAAGATAAATTTCTCGATGATCTCACCAGTATAGCAGATCCGGAAGAAAAAAGAAAAATTATTGGAAGAAATTTTATCGAAGTCTTTGAAAAAGCAGCATCAAATTATAAGGATATATCCTGGCTTGCGCAGGGAACCATATATCCTGATATCATAGAATCCGTCTCTGTGAACGGTCCTTCGGTCACCATTAAGTCCCATCACAACGTAGGCGGATTACCCGAAAAAATGAACCTGCAGGTCATAGAACCGCTGAAACTGCTCTTTAAGGATGAAGTCCGAAAAGTAGGTTCAGAACTGGGCCTGCCTGACTTGATTTTAAGAAGACATCCATTTCCGGGGCCCGGACTGGCCATTCGGATTTTAGGGGATGTAAGCCGGGAACGAATTGCCATTTTACAGGAAGTGGATAATATTTATATTAATTTGCTGGAGGAGTTTAAGCTTTATGATGAGGTTTGGCAGGCTGCCGCTATTTTGCTTCCTGTGAGTTCAGTTGGTGTAATGGGTGATGAGCGCACCTATGAAAACGTGGTGGCCATCAGGGCAGTCAATTCGACGGACGGCATGACGGCAGATTGGTCGCACTTGCCTTATGAATTTCTGGGCAAAGTATCCAATGAAATAATCAATAAAGTGAAGGGGGTAAACCGGGTGGTATATGATATAAGTTCCAAACCACCTGCAACCATTGAGTGGGAATAAACGTTAAAATATAATTGATAGTTAGCATCATAAAACAATAAAGGTGAGCTTTATCAGCTGCAATACGATCAGCAATCAAATCGATGATATCATAAAGATTCCTTCATCAGCGAAAAACAGGATGGTATTGTACTTGTTATTATTCATCAACATTTTTTATTCAGGAACGCTATATGCCCAGAATTACCAGGATGAGAAATCCAAGCTGCTGCAGGAAGGCAATGCCTATTTTGAAGACTCAAATTTTACGGAGGCAGCAAGGTCTTTTAACCGCTTGGCTTACCTATACTGGAATGAGCAGAACCTGGAAGATGCCACCTCTTACTATAAGAAGGCTTTATCCATTAATGAAAGAATTGGAAACAATAATGCCATAGCTGTTATTTCCGGAAACCTCGGGATGATTTATGCAGACAGGAGGCAGCTTAAATTATCCATACAGTCATTCCAAAAAAGCCTCTCTATTAAAAGAAAAAATAATGATAATTCCGGCATCGCGTCAGACCTACTTAATATTGCTTCTGTTTATAATGAGTTCAAGCATTACCAAAAATCCATTCAATATGCCAATGATGCGCTGAGTCTGGCCACGGAGTTGGAAAATATGATGATCATGAAAAGGGCATACGGCCTTCTTGCAGAAAATCACAAAGGCACCGGAAACACGGAAAAGTCCATGGAATATTTTGATATGTTTGCATCTGTTGAAAAACATATGCAGGAACAAAGAATTGAGCAAACGGAACAAAAAACGAAGAAACAAATCAAAGAAATGCAAAGCATCACCAAAAAGGCGATAGATGAGAAGACACAAAAGGAGAAAGAGCTTCAGGAAAAAGAAGACTCCCTGAAGATTATGGAAGCCCTGAGCAGGGAGAGACAAATGCAGATTGAATTGCTCAATAAAGAAAAACAGCTCAATGAAATGCGCCTCAGGGAAAAAGAGACCAGATTAAAAAACATTGCCCTGACAACCTACTCTGCCATAGGAGTAACGTTGTTATTAATTGCCATTGCAGTAATACTTTACAAGGGATACAGACAAAAGAAATATGCCAATCAAAAACTGGAAGATCAGAACAAAGAAATTTTAAGGCAAAAAGAAATTATCGATGATAAGAATACCAGGTTATCCAATAATATAAACTATGCCAAAAGGATACAAAATACCATTTTACCTAAGCCAGAATCTTTATCCCTTTTTGTACCGGATTCATTCATTATATATAAGCCAAGAGATGTGGTCAGCGGAGATTTTTACTGGTTTTCCGATACCAATCTTAAGTCTGTCATCACCAAGACAACCAGTAACATTCTGACAAGCAAAGAAAAGAATGAAAAAAAGGAAAAACCGGAAACCAACGAGTTTATCATTTCGGCCATTGATTGCACCGGCCACAGTGTTCCCGGCGCATTAATGTCAATGGTAGGGTATAATCTATTACACGAAATCATCAGTACAGGCTTTACCCAGCCAAATATCATATTGAATGCTTTGCATAAAGGCATATTGAATGAGCTCAAGCAGGAGGAATCAAAAAACCAGGATGGAATGGACATTGCCCTTTGCGTTGTTAATAGGAAAAAGAAACTGCTGAGCTTTGCCGGTGCAAAGAATCCGTTGGTTTATATTCGCAACAATCAGATATTCAGGATAAAAGGAGATAATATGTCCATTGGGGGAGGGGTTTCTTTTGATGAGGAAAGAAGGTTTACCAATCATGAAGTTTCTTTTGAAGAACCTACTACCTTTTATATCTTTTCAGATGGTTATATTGACCAACTGGGTGGAAATGAAGGAAAAAAATTCATGTATTCGAATTTCAAGAAATTGCTTCTGAATATTCACCATTATCCGATGGACGATCAGGCAACAATCCTGGAAGAAAGACATCACGAATGGAGAAAGGGGTACAGCCAGATTGATGATATATTGATCATGGGATTTCATTTAAGTTAGGAAGAATGGTTATTTTTGATTTATTTTGTAAAAACTTTTTGATTTATTACATAAATATAAGTTTTTTCTAATGATGCACCCCTTATATATTGAGGCCCAAAGTGATTCACCCGAAATATTACTGGATAAGGAGAATAACATATTTAAAATATCTGGTAACTCTTTTATTGATGATCCCGTACCATATTATATGCCGATCTTTAACTGGCTTGATGATTACAAAAATAAACCTAATGAATGTACCCATTTTCAATTCAAGTTAAACTACATTAATACGGCATCCATCAAACAAATTGCCAACCTGTTAATTAAACTTGAAGAAATAAATGGGAAATCTGATATTAAGGTGATTTGGTTTTACCAGGAAGATGATGAAGACTTGTATGATGAAGGAAAAGCTTTAAACACAATGATTCGACTAAATTTTGAGTTTGTTGCGATATAAAATGACAGTGCTTATGGTGCGGACACTTATTTTTATGGTATTCTCTGTTTTTCCGGTTTTACTTTTTTCCCAGGAGCTCATTGTTCCTGAAAAAAAGTTATTTATTGCTGAGAATGGCAGAATATATATTCAGAAAGAACAACCCGTATATTTGTGGTTATCCACATCGCCCGGAAAAGATGCTGAAAAGATCAGACTTACCAGTGAAGAAACTGAAAATTATACCAATCCGATGTATTTTGATACGGAAGGTTACAATTCAATACGTTCTCCCTGGGCCGTTGAACCGGAATCGAAAAACATAGTAATACCCAAGCATGAACTTGTATTTGAGGTATATGCCGACAGCAAGGCTCCGGCTTCAAGGCACGAGTTCTTAAACAAAGCGCCTTTCCGGGAAAAAGATCATTATTATTTTAAACCGGGTGTTGAAATTGGCTTATCAGCCCATGACGTTCATTCCGGGGTAAATGCCATTTATTATTCCATGAATAAAGCTGCTTATCTGGCATACAAAGATCCCATCAGACTAAATGATGAAAAGGAATACCTGCTCAAGTATTATTCGGTAGATAATGTCGGGAATATGGAAGATATCGATTCCTTGCTTATTAAAGTTGACGGCAAACCACCAGTTACCAGTCTTAATATAGAAGGGGATTTTTATGATGACATCCTTTCTGCAAGGTCATTCATCATCCTGGAGGCCTCTGACAATAATGCCATGAAAAATATCCATTATAATATTGATGATGGCGAAGAATCTGTTTACAACCAACCGATAAAAATGAATGCTTTGAAGCAGGGTGAACATAGCATTACATATTATTCTGTAGATAAAGTCAACAATATTGAGGACAAGAGGACTTATGCCTTTTATGTGGATAAGTCCCCCCCGAAAGTCTTAGAAGAACTTGTTGGCAATAGTTTTATTTCCAATGGAAAGGAATATTCTTCCGGCAGAGTAAAATTCAAAATAACCACCTTCGATAACAAAGCCGGTGTGAAAGATGTCTTTTATGCCATCAATGGAAATGAATATCAAAAATATTCCGCTCCTTTCTATCTGGACGAAGCTTCCGGAAATATTAACATAAAGACGTATGCGGTAGATAAGGTGAATAATAAAAGCTATGATGAGGAATCAAACAATGTAATCAGCGATATACCTTATATAGATTTATCAGGACCTGCATTGCATTATAAATTCGCAGGACCTAGCTTTGAAATTGGCGATTCCATTTACATTAATAACAAAACAAGGATAACTTTATTTGCAGATGACTCGGAATCAGGTGTTAACCTGTTAGAATACCAAATAGATGGAAAACCTGCACAAAAATATACCGAACCGTTTTTTATTGAGACCGAAGGAAAACATACAATAAGCATCAGAAGCACTGATAATGTTCAAAATGTGAATCAGAAAGAATTCAATCTGATTGTGGACAATTCAGGGCCGGATATTTATACCCGGTTTAGCATGAATCCCAGAAATTTTGAGGTTAAAGACGGAGAGACCTATGAGATTTATCCAAAACATGTGGTTTTATTTATATCTTCCACGGATCATTATGTGGGGGTGGATCAAATTTATTATAAAATCAATGATGGACAAAAGAAGTTATATTCCAGCTTAATTAAAAATTTTTCTGAAGGACAGGATTATAATCTCAGGATAGAAGTCAGCGATAAACTCGGTAATATTAATACAAGGGAAGTCAATTTTTCAACGATGAAATTCTGAATTTTCTGCACAATTATTGTAAGCATACTTTGTGAAGTTAACATAAAAAAAATATAAACAAGAGGCATTTTATTTGGTTTCAACTATTTCCCTGTTAAAGAGGTGCACTAAGCTACATTTAAAACGTTTAAAAACAATAGCTTACACTTTTGTAGTGCATGTGAGAAAGCTTCAAGAACAAGGCATGCGAGCCTTAAGTGCCAGGAGTTTACTAGTCGTAAATGACT
>CAYFUP010000021.1:0-23349 GCA_964346235.1 uncultured Bacteroidales bacterium
TGACGCCTTCTTAGAACCACTTTAGAATAATTTGTTAGTTTTCTTAGTTTCACTAATTATAAAAAACTTATGTCATTATCCGGCCCTGTTGTTAACACAACGGGGCTTTTTTTTGATGCCTGACTAATATTTTTATTAATACATTGAAATATTATATTTGTGTCCATGCAAATTATTGGTATTTTAAGGTTATTAAACTTATGGCGGGTAAAATATATCAATCACCGCCAGTTTATTATCTTTCTGAGTATTGTCATCGGCATCCTCTCAGGTTTCATTGCCATCGTCATCAAAAACGCCGTTCACCTTATCAGAAGCCTGCTCATTCATGGTTTCTCTGTAGATTATTACAATTTTTTATATTTTCTTTATCCGGCACTGGGAATCCTCGCTGTTATCATTTTTACCCGGTACATTTTGAAAAGGCATGTCGAACACGGTATTCCAAATGTGCTGAATGCCATTTCAAACAACAAAGGAATCATTGATAAACACAACCTGTTCTCTTCCATTGTAACCAGTGCTTTTACAGTCGGATTCGGAGGTTCGGTCGGACTGGAAGGGCCGACGGTGGCGACCGGGGCAGCTTTTGGTTCCAATATCGGCCGGCACCTGAAGTTTAATTATAAAGACATTACCTTATTGCTCGGATGTGCTTCGGCAGGCGCCATGTCGGCTATCTTTAAAGCCCCCATTGCCGCCGTGGTTTTTGCCCTGGAAGTCATTATGCTGGATTTGACCATGGCCTCCATAGTTCCGCTGATTATAGCTTCCGCCACCGCCGCTCTTACTTCCTATTTTTTTCTTGGCCAGGATATCCTATTGTATTCTGCTGAGTTTCATGATAAATTTAATATCGGAAACATTCATTTTTATATACTACTGGGGGTATTCACCGGACTGGTTTCCGTGTATTTTACGCGGATTTATAAATTTCTGAACCGGATGTTCGACTCCATCAGGAGTTGGGTTTCCAGGTTAATCATGGGGGGCGCTTTGCTGGGCTTGCTTATATTTGTTTTTCCATCTCTCTACGGGGAAGGGTATAATGTCATCAATGCCATCCTTAGGGGAGAAATTTCCTATCTGTTTGATAATACTTTTTATGCCGGATTCCAGGATAACCTGATTGTCGTCTTAATTTTATTCTGTCTGATTATATTTTTTAAAGCCATTGCAACCAGCATTACTTTTGCCAGCGGAGGGGTTGGCGGGGTATTTGCCCCTACCCTTTTTCTTGGAGCCAATGCGGGTTTATTGTTCTCCAAAGTTTTTAACCTGTTTGGATTCAGGTTATCCGATTCGAATTTTGCGCTGGTCGGTATGGGCGGACTCATTGCCGGGGTCATTCATGCGCCGATGACCGGCATTTTTTTAATTGCTGAAATCACCAATGGATATGATCTTTTTATGCCGCTGATGATTACTGCCACCATCTCTTATGTTACCATCAAGGTCTTTGAGAAAGGGTCGGTATATACATATCAGTTGCTGGAACAGGGAGAACTGATAACCCATGATAAAGATAAAGCTACTTTTCATTTGCTGGATATAGATGATTTGCTGGAAAAAGACTTCGTCACGCTAAAACCGGATAATACCCTGGGTGAACTGGTGAATGCCATCATGAATTCCAAAAGAAATGTATTTCCTGTGGTAGATGACGAAAACACCATGGTCGGAATTCTCACCCTGAATGACGTCAGAAACCTGATATTCAAACAGGAATTGTATAATAAAACATACATTAGAAATGTCATGTATTTTCCTGAGACTTATGTTAGTTATTACGATACCCTTGAGCAAATAGCCAATAAAATCGAAGCATCCGGAAGATATAATGTGCCTGTCCTAAAAGATGGCAAATATCTTGGCTTTATTTCCAGGGCAAAGGTGTTTTCGGCCTACCGGAAATTCATTAAGGATTTTTCCGAAGAATAATCATGAAGCTTTACATAAAATAATTAAGGATCCTGCTGCAGGATAATCATAGATTGCCATGATGACTTTATTAGGTGCCTGTTCATCCGCACAAAAAGTTGCTTCTTCACTCGTGGGTATTGATTGTTTCGACCCGGTTAATTCAGCAAATCACTTGACTGGTATGAATATTGACTGCTCAGAACCGGTTAACTCAAAAAATCACTTGCCTGGTATGAAAATTCTGGATAATCGCATCAACGGATTTAACCCCCTGAATAAAAAAAATGCCCCGGAGCAAACCACATGGCCTAAAGAAATTATTCAGCAGGAGCTTGCCGGCAATGTCACCGCCGAATACACTTCTTTTAGGAAGATTCATGGCGCATGTACCACAGCTGAAGATTCTTGAGCTCAGACGGTTTTCCGTATCAATACCCCTTCCCGGGACACTTCAGCTCAGACGGTTCCGCGCGGCAATACTGCAGCTCCGGATACTTTAATTCAGATGATTCCTGCCAGCAAAAAGGATTCCATTGTGGATTGGCGGATGCGAACCGTCCAAGTCCGTGATTCCGATACCGACCGGTTAAAAGGAATTTATTTTACCGTTTCTCTTCTGATTATGATTGTCATTCCCCTTTTCCACCTTCCTGAATATTAGCATCTTTTCAGCTCAGCCATATGTTTAGATGGTCGGGTTTTTATCAAAAAATATTCATTTCAATAAAAAACGGAATAATATTTGTTTTATCACCTTCAATCATCAATTAATAAATGAATAACCTATCCCGGATGAACCGATTTGTTTTCTATATAACAGCTATGACGGTGGTTTTGTCTGCCTGTACCACGACAAAAGAAACTGCTTCGCTCTATGATGATATATATTATACCGGGAAATCCGTTAAAACGGAACGCAATGATTCCATGAAAACCGCCTCACATAAAGATGCCTTCATGAAAGACAACCAGGCAGGTAAAGACAAAGATTTTATGGAAGAGCACCAGGGTGATGAAGCCCTGGCTTTCATGGAGGAAAGCCAGGGAAGTAAAGAAGACATTTTCATAGTCCGGAGACAGGATAATGCAGACGATGCCTCCTTAAAAAAAGGCCAGGCCAGTCAACCGGATACGCTCATTGAAGAAATTCAGGCAAGCAGGCAGGATTCTCTTATGCATCAGCCCCATGACGAAGACCCTATGGGAGAGGATTACAACGCTGATCCGGAACAGGAATTGGACAGGGGGTTCCGGTCCAGATTCGATGGTTTTATGGTAAGCGGTCACCGGCCTGTTGTTCCATATTATCCGGTTATGCGCTACAGAACGTGGGCGGATTATCATTTTAACTATACTTCCAGAATTATCCGCTTTCACAGAGATTTCAGGGATTTTTATTATTTTCATCCCATCTTACTCAGTACTGGCTTCTATATGAATAATTATTCCTTTATTATTGACTTCCTGGTATATTCGCCGGATTACAGTCCCACATACGCTGAAGATATCGAAAAAGCGGCTGAAGCTTATGAAGGTTTTGGATTGCAACGGGTTTACAAACCTTGCGGAACCCCTGATGAAATGTTTAAACCATTCCGTTAAACCTGCTCAATGACATAATGCATTGAATCACTTTTCAATTAATTTTGGGCTTCAAAATAAAGCAGTAAAAATGCCTAAGATGTTCGTTTATTGGAAGAAATTGATTCGCAGGGCCAAAATCATGCAACACCAGCGGCTTTTACTGTTTTTAAGTCTGGTATGCGGATTGACCGGTGGTTTGGCTGCTGTTTTACTAAAAAATCTGGTTCATTTCACCCACCATTTTTTAACCACCCACTTAAGAACCGATGACATCAACCTGTTATATATTGCATTTCCGCTTGCAGGACTGATCCTTACTGTCATCTTTGTCAGAAATTTCGTGAAAGAAGATATTTCACACGGCATCAGCAAAATCCTGTTTGCCATATCCAGGCGCAAAAGCAAGCTCAGAAGACACAACACCTATTCCTCATTTATTGGAAGTACTTTCACTGTCGGTTTTGGCGGTTCAGTGGGACTTGAAGCGCCTATTGTGCTCACAGGGGCCTCCATTGGATCAAACCTTGGAAAGGCTATGCGTCTGAATTATAAAGATACAACCCTCCTCATTGGCTGTGGGGTGGCTGGTGCATTGGCGGGTATTTTCAAAGCACCCATTGCTGCCGTGGTATTTGGACTGGAAGTGCTGATGCTTGATCTCACCATGGGGTCCATCATTCCTTTGCTAATATCCTCTGTAACAGGTGCTACAGTCGCCTACTTTCTGCTTGGAAAAGACGTAATGTTTACTTTTATTCATGAAAAAGAGTTTATTGTCAGTGAAATTGGTTGGTTTATCGCACTTGGTGTGCTCTCCGGAATCTTTTCCGTTTTTTTTATCAAAGGAACCAAGATCATTGAAGGCCAGATCAATAAAATAAAACTTCCCTATTCAAAAGCCATATTGGGGGGATTGTTGCTGGGACTTCTGATTTTCTTCTTTCCGCCGTTATACGGGGAAGGCTATGACGCTTTAAAAGCCATTCTCAATGACAGGGCCATGGAGCTGGCACATGGTACCATATTTTATAACCTTAGGGGAACAGAATTGATGTTCTTATCCTACCTGTTGCTGATTATTGTCTTCAAGGTTTTTGCTACCTCCCTGACCAATGGCAGCGGTGGTGTCGGCGGTATTTTTGCTCCCGCCCTCTTTATCGGTGGCATATTGGGTTATCTCAGTGCTTCCGTCTTTAATCACAGTCAGCTCGCCAATCTGTCCACCATCAACTTCGCACTCGTCGGCATGTCCGGCTTGATGGCCGGTGTCATGCATGCCCCGCTTACAGGAATCTTTTTAATCGCCGAAATTACAGGGGGTTATGAATTGTTTATTCCGCTCATCATCACCTCCACCATCGCTTTCCTCACCTCAAAATCATTTGTGGCCAATTCGCTCTACACCCTGAAACTTGCCGAAAGGGGTGAATTGCTCACCCATCATAAGGACAAAGCCATTCTGACCCTCATGGACATTGAGGATGTCATTGAAAAAAATTTCACCGTTTTAGATCCTGACGATCCACTTGGAAAATTGGTGATACATATAAAAAAATCAAAAAGGAATGTCTTCCCGGTAGTGGATAGGGAAGGTCACCTCGTCGGTATTCTTACCCTAAATGATGTGCGGGATATCATATTTGACTCAGATATGTATGACAGCGTGCTGGTGAAAGACATCATGTATTTTCCGGAAACATCCGTCAGTTTTGACGATACCCTGGAACAAATAGCCGATAAAATTGAAGTTACCGGCAGGTATAATGTGCCGGTTTTAAAGGATGGAAAATACCTGGGATTTATTTCCCGCGCCAAGGTTTTCTCCGCTTACAGGAAGATGATCAAAGATTTCTCGGAGGAATAGCAAGCCTCCTGAACAACCTTTCATCTGTTCAAATTTAATTTTTCAATGATCATATGGAACCTCCTTTTTGATCATGCGCGTATGTGATTAACACTTAATCATGGAGGTTTCATCAAAAAGAAGCATAATATGCAGAATAGGATTAGCTTGATAATCAGAACAGAACATAGGGTGATCAGATGCCATTCAACCATGTTGTATTTATAAATGAATGGTTGAAAAAAATGATGAATATGTATCTTGCTATATAAGAAATACTTATCATGTGTTTTGTAAAACAAATGCTTATTTAATTTCATTTTATCTTAATATAAACTTATTTTTGGGGTCATTAAATAAAAAAATGATAATATGAACAAAGACAGTAAAGTATTTGAAATTATTGAAAAAGAACATCAGAGACAGTTAAAAGGGATAGAATTAATCGCCTCGGAAAACTTTGTAAGTGAACAGGTTATGGAAGCCATGGGCACATGGCTTACCAACAAATATGCAGAAGGGTATCCCGGCAAACGTTATTACGGGGGGTGCGAATTTATTGATGAGGTGGAACAACTGGCCATTGACCGCCTGAAGAAATTATACAATGCCGAATATGTTAATGTACAGCCTCACTCCGGTGCCCAGGCCAACAGCGCCGTATTTCTTACGGTAATGAATCCCGGGGATACGTTCCTTGGCCTTGATTTATCGCATGGCGGTCATTTATCTCATGGTTCTGCAGTCAATAGCTCAGGGATATTATACAGACCGGTGGCATATAAGTTGGATGAAAAAACCGGACTGATAGACTATGATATGATGGAAGAAATGGCATTGAAGGAAAAACCCAAAGTAATCATGGGCGGGGCATCTGCTTATTCCAGGGAATGGGATTATGAACGAATGCGGTCAATTGCTGATAAGGTAGGGGCCGTTTTGATCATAGACATGGCGCATCCGGCCGGTCTGATTGCTGCCGGACTCCTGAAAAACCCGCTGGATTATGCCCACATTGTTACCTCGACCACACATAAAACCCTCAGGGGACCGAGGGGCGGTATTATTTTAATGGGAAAAGATTTCCTGAATCCTTTCGGAAAAACCACCAAAAAAGGAAAACTCAGAACCATGTCATCTTTATTGAACTCTGCTGTATTTCCCGGTACCCAGGGTGGGCCGCTGGAGCATGTGATTGCCGCCAAAGCGGTCGCTTTTGAAGAAGCTTTGCAACCCGAATTCAAAACATACCAGCAACAAGTGCAAAAAAATGCCCGGGTTATGGCCGAGAAGTTTATCGAAAAAGGTTACAAAATCATCTCAGGGGGCACTGATAATCATTCCATGCTGATTGATCTGAGAACGAAAGTGGAGGAAGTTGATGGTAAGATAGCTGAAAACACCCTGGAAGAAGCTGACATCACCGTAAATAAAAACATGGTGCCATTCGACAGCAGACCCCCGCTAAAAACCAGCGGATTAAGAATTGGCGCGGCTGCCATTACCACCAGGGGGGTAAAAGAAGATACAGCTTCCAAAATCGTTGACCTGATCGATGAGGTATTGGTCAACATTGATGATAAGCAGGTGATTGCAGACGTCAAGAAAAAAGTGAATGATCTGATGAGCAGCTTTCCACTATTTAAATATTAGTAAGAACCCCTCATCAACGCCCGTTCACAAAATGAGTTGAGATAACCATGAGGGCTCCATACGGATTGAAACATGCAAGTTAGTTTTAGAATTATTTATTTGTTTGAAAAACAATGGCTTAATATAATATTTATCTCGTATGAACTCTTTTACAAAAACTTTAACCAAAATTATTGTTTCTTTTTTAAGATTATAGCTAAAATCCACTACTTTTAAAGTCGGATTTATTCCGTCTGTAAATTCATGTGTTTGATTTCTAAATAGTGGCACTAAATAAGTTAAGCATTATCTTGCCATAACATAAACGAAGCAAGTAATAACTGATGTTCTCAGTATCAATGAAGGGGTTAAAAGTTTTTATATTTCTTATACTTGCAGGCATTCCTTTTTGCTGCCTGGAAGTCAGTGATCCTGATAATCAGCCGTCCGGGGAAAAAAATTATCAGGTCGAAAGAACATTTTTTCGCTTTATGTTTTATAATGTTGAAAATTTGTTCGATCCATTTGATGATTCCCTTAAAAATGACGATGAATTCTTGCCCGGTCAGCATAAATACTGGACCTGGAGCAAGTTTCAGGAAAAAATCAATAATACTTATAAGGTGATTGTCGCGGTCGGTGGCTGGGAACCCCCGGAATTAATTGGCTTATGCGAAATTGAAAATCACTTTGTACTCCGGGAACTGGTTGAGAAGTCGCCTTTTGCCGCTTTTAATTACCGGATAATCCATCAAGAATCTCCCGACCACAGAGGAATTGACGTTGCCTTGTTGTTCAATCCGGATAAATTTCAATTGCTGACTGATAATTATTATTCCATCAGTTTTCCCTTCGATACCAGTCTAAGAACCAGGGATATTCTTTATGCAAAAGGGATTGTACAACAAGAAGACACCCTGCATGTGTTTGTGAATCACTGGCCTTCCAGATGGGGTGGCCAACTGGAATCAGAGCCAAAAAGATTGCATGTGGCACAGGTACTAAAGAATGCTACCGATTCCATCTTTTCAGCAAACCCCAATGCCCAAATCATTATTACCGGCGACTTTAATGATACTCCCGAAAATACAAGCATCAGGCAAATCCTGAATGCAAACAATGAATTGGATGTCATCAATAATGCTCAATTGTATAACCTCTGTTACCGCTTTTCTGAACAGGGGTTGGGAACCCACAAGTATCAAGGAAAATGGGCGGTGCTCGACCAGTTTATCATTTCAGGAAACCTTTTACAAAAAGAGAATACCCTCTTTTGTAAACCGGATGATGTCCATATTTATAACCCGAAATTTCTGCTCGAAAATGATGAAACCTACCTGGGAAGCAAACCCTACAGAACATATATCGGATACAGATTTAACGGAGGCTATAGCGATCATTTACCAATTTTCCTCGATTTAAGAAGTAATCATTGATAATCTCCTTATCTTGTTCCGAATTAACTTCAGATAAAAAAAACAGGATAAAAAATAATATGATGATAACCATCATGTTTTATTATATAAATTTGATATATAGCATTTTACAAATTATTACTTTGGTTCGTATGAAGTTGTATTAACCGCAAAGAAATGTTAAATTAGCATTTCTTAAAATGAATATGGGATTAAGCAAGCGAATTTTATATGCCATCTTATTTGTGCTGTACAACTTGGTGGCCTCAGCTCAAACAAACTTTTGTAATGAGGAAGGCCATTATACCATCAATGACGGATTATCAAATAATCAGGTAACTTCCATATTACAGGATTCCCTCGGATTTCTGTGGATTGGAACATTGGACGGGCTCAACCGCTATGATGGCTATCATTTTAAGATTTTCAGAAATCAATACCTGTCGGATCATTCCATTTCTAACAATCAAATTCATGATTTATGCAAGGACAGCAATAATAATGTATGGATTGCCACCAGAAATGGCTTAAATCAATACCAATTCATTCACAATGAGTTTATTAATTATTTGCATGATGAAAAGGATACCAACAGCATTTCAAATAATATCATTTTTGAAATATGCTTCACGGGTAACAACCAGCTTATCCTTTTGACAAATTCCGGTATTGATGTTTTTCACATACAATCAGGACAATTGAAGCGGGTGTTTCATAAAATGGTAACCAACCAGGAATCAAACACTGACTACCGGGATTATCATATTTTATCCTTTGAATCATCAAAAAAAATTATCATCGACATGGCAGGCATCTTCTTCCTGCTAAATCTTGACAATAATACCTGCGAGAATATAACTTCAGCCAGAACAAATAAACGGAAAGAAGTTTTGATGATTGAGCCTAATAAAAACCATTCCTTCCTGCAAGTGGATGATACCGCCGCTCTTGCAATTAAAAAAGAACTGCAAGATGCCAGTTTTCAATCCATTTCCATGAATGGCAATATTCATGTCATCTATAATTATTCAAAAAACAAACACTGGCTGGGCACCAGCAAAGGATTGGCCGAATATGATAAACGAAATAGCAATCCCTTGTCCATGAATGCTGATCTTAACCACGATCTTATGACACTGGACAATCCCCCAGAGGTGAATGCGATATTTGAAGATCTTTCCAAAATCATCTGGATAGGTACTTCCCACGGGTTGATCAAACATGACAAGAAAGGCAAAAAATTTAAACAATACAGTTATACTGCCGAAGATAAGCCGCTGTTTTCAAATAATATGGTTGGTTCCATATTCCTGCTCAATGACAGCCTATTGTTTGTAGGAACCTGGGGAAGCGGATTGCATGTTTATAACAGAAACAATGGGAAAATAAAACAATACCATTCAACCAACCATCAACTGGTCAATGATTTTATTAATGTCCTCCATGACGGAAGTGGAAATAAACTATGGATTGGCACCAGAAACGGGGTGAATATATACAATACCGTGACCGGAGAAATTGCAGATTTTGCGGATATTATCCCACAAAGTCAGTCATTGTTCAATAACAACAGGGTTTTTACCATCCTGGAGGATTCTGGGGACAACATCTGGTTTGGCACATATAAGGGGCTTCATAAGTACCATAAGGATCAATTAACCAGCTACTATGCCCATCAGGAGGATGCCTTTCTTCCGTCCAATACTGTTTTTAAAATCATTGAAGATAATCGCAATAATCTGTGGATAGGTACAGATAAAGGACTTGTACAATATGATCCCGTCACTAAAAATAGGGTACATTATAAAAACAGGGCAAAAGACAGAAAGAGAAAATTAAGCAGCAGTAGTGTTTACTCCATATTAGAAGCATCTGACAATACCCTATGGGTGGGGACCCTCACAGGTTTAAATCATATTTATCCTGAAACCGGAAAAGTAGATATCTACACCGAATCAGTCGGTTTACCCAATAATATGATTTACGGCATTCTGGAAGACAATCATCAAAATCTCTGGATGAGCACAAATAAAGGGATCGTCAGATTTAATCCCGGTGAAAAAGAATTCATCAGTTATGATGTTTATGACGGATTGCAAAGTTATAAATACAATGCAGGTGCTTATTATAAAAGCAAAGACGGTGAAATGTTTTTTGGAGGCATAAACGGGCTTAACTCATTTTACCCGGATTCCGTGTTAAGAAATAACTATCTGCCAAAAATCGCCATTACCTCATTTACTGCTTATACTCCAAACGGTCCAAAAGAAATAAACATCAATAATGCAAACGGGATAACCATTCCTTATGACAATAACTATTTTAAAATTGAATTTGCCGCCCTCGATTTTTCAAGACCGGAAAAAAATCAGTTTCAATATATGCTGGAAGGCGTGTCGGACAATTGGATTCATGTGGGAAACAATCACTCCGCTACCTTCTCAAACATACCCCCCGGAAATTATGTGTTCAAAGTGAAAGGTTCTAACAACGACGGAGTATGGAGTGATAAAATCTCCGATATATCCATTGACATTCAGGCTCCTTTCTGGCAAAAAAGAATAGCTTATGTGTTTTACGGCATACTTATCCTCGCGATCATCTTCATCATCTTCCAGATTCGGACGAAAAACCTAAGAAAGTTAAACAGGATTTTGAAAGAGAAGGAGCTGGCCGGCATCGAACTGGGGAACCAAAGAGAGCAACTGATGCACAAGAATAAAAGCATCACTGACAGCATTCATTACGCCAAAAGAATTCAGGAAGCCCTGTTGCCATCTGAAAAATACTTTAAAAGCTTATTGCCTTCATCTTTTATTTTATATATGCCAAAAGATATAGTAAGCGGAGACTTTTACTGGATAAACCAGACAGATGATAAAATCTTTTTGGCTGTCGTAGATTGCACGGGTCATGGGGTACCAGGTGCTTTTATGTCCATTATCGGATTTGAATTGCTGGGCAATATCACCACCATTGAGAAAATTATGGATGCCTCGGAAATACTAAACAGGCTAAATAAAGGAGTATCAGAGACCTTTGGGATTGATAACGATGAGTATGATTTGAAAGACGGCATGGATCTATCCCTTTGCGTGATCGACAAGAAAAATAAAACCCTCGAATACGCCGGAGCTTTTAATCCGCTATATGTCATTAAAGACAATAAGATTATTGAATATAAAGCTGACCGGTATACCATCGGAATGCTCAATGATCCGGATGAATCATTCACCAAGCATGCAATACCCCTTGAAGAAGTGGAAATGATCTATATGTTTACCGATGGGTACACCGACCAGTTCGGAGGTCCTGAAGAGAAAAAATTTAAGTTCAGAAGGTTCAGACACCTGCTGCTTACCATTCATAAATTGTCATTAAACAAACAAAAACTGTTTTTGCAGGAAAGCCTTGAGAAGTGGAAAAGAGACCTTGAACAAGTCGATGATATATTGGTGATCGGCATTAATCCGCAAGAACTGATGGATACTAAATGAAATGAAGGTTGCCGTATTAGCTGTTCGTCACCGCATTAGCTGATGAACTCAGCAAGAACCAATGGACTCCTCACAAACTGATGAACTGAGCACGAACCGGTGCGTTCCGTACGGACTGATGAACTCAGCATGAACCGGTGGATCATGAGAATAAGCAGCAATGGCTTTCTATCCAACACCGTTATTAAAAGGAAAAAAAGAAAAACCATCCAATGACATCCGGTATGGATGAAAACAAAACCCTCACTGCCTGATCCACTTCCATAATTCTTTATAATTCACCTTCTTTCCGTACATCAAAATTCCAATCCGGTATATCCTGGCACTGAGCCATGTGGTTGCCATAAATGTTAATATCAAAATAACCAGGGAAAGGGTAATTTCCCAATAAGGTACTCCAAAGGGAATACGAACCATCATGACAATGGGAGAAGTAAAAGGAATTATCGAAAACCAAAAAGACAATGCGCTTTCCGGATTCTGAATGGCGTTTACCATAACCAGGATAGCCAGTATCAGAGGAATGGTGACAGGCAACATAAACTGCTGGGTATCCGTTTCCTTATCAACCGCAGCACCAATGGCGGCAAAAAGCGAAGCATAAAGCAAATACCCCCCAAGGAAAAACAAAAGAAACGAACCCAGTATCACAATAAAATCAATCGCTCTGAAAGAGGAAAAGATCCCTTTTAATTCTTGCATTTGTTGCTGTTCTTCATTTAATCCCCCCTGATCCGGCATGTTAGACCCTTTCTTCATGGAATTGGCATCAAATATATCCTGGGCTACTACCTGCTCTGAAGATGGAGTCTTCGTCATCTCAGGAAAAAAAGCTGCCTGCAGTCCGATGGCCAGCACAGCAGTCAGCGCCACCCATATGATAAACTGCGTTAATCCAACCAATCCCACGCCGATGATTTTTCCCATCATAATCTTAAAAGGTTTTACTGAAGAAACGATGACCTCAATGATCCGGTTGGATTTTTCTTCAATTACTCCACGCATGATTTGGGCACCAAAAAGAAAAATAAAGAAATATATCAGGAATCCGCTGATATATCCTACTATCATGGCCAATTCAGTATGGCTTTCCTGGGCTACCCCTTCTTTATTCCATTTAATGGTGGTTAAATTAATGTCGGTATTGATAGAGGAGAGTAATTTTTTATCAATGCCATAAGCATCCATTTTCTGATGTTCTATTTGCTTCTCCAGGGCATTTTCAATATGATTTTTTACGCCCAATGTTGGCTGCTTATTGGAATAGAGAATGACGGCATCGGGCACATAACTGATAATATGAGAAATAAAAAGAATGGCATAATAATCACGGCGGGGAAACAATTCTTTGGCCTGTTCAATGGAGACCCCTTCCAGGTACTCAAATTTAATATATTCAGTTTCAGGGATTTTATCAGTAAACAAATGAGAACTGTCCACCACCGCGATGGTTTTAACTTCTGTATCTTCCAACTGTGCAAAGTACGTGGGTAAAAACAGCAAAACGGCAAAGATGACAGGACCGAGAATACTCATAATGATAAAAGTCTTTTTTCTCACCCTCGTGGTATATTCCCGGGATATGATAAGTCCTGTTTTGCTCATGCTGTTTCCTGATGGTTTTGGTTTTCGACCACTTCAATAAATATATCGTTCATGCTGGGCATTACTTCATTGAATGAAACAATCCTGCCATGGGGTATTAGTCTGGAAAGGATGTGGTTGTGATCATCGTGGCAGGCCGACTTGACTTTAAGTGTTGCCTCATCATTGCTTTCCCTCCTTTCTTCAATGATTTCATAATTCGCTTGATGAAACTCTTTTTCAGCATTTTCAATATGGCCCTGGAAATGTATCCTGAGAATATCCGGTTTGTATTCATTTCTGATCTCCCGTATGGGACCGTTTAATATGTTTTTGGCTTTATTGATTAGGGCAATATCATCGCATAATTCTTCTACAGACCCCATGTTGTGGGTAGAGAATATAATGGTGGCTCCCTGGTTTTTCAGGTTAAGGATCTCATTCTTAATGAGGTTGGTATTGATGGGATCAAATCCGGAGAAAGGTTCATCGAATATCATCAGGGCAGGTTGATGAATGATGGTGGTGATAAACTGAAGTTTTTGCTGCATGCCTTTCGAGAGCTCTTCCACCTTTTTATTCCACCAATTGGTCATGTCAAACTTGATGAACCAGTGCTTCAGCCTTTCCATGGCTTCATGTTTTGAAAGGCCTTTAAGCTGCGCCAAATAAAGTGCCTGCTCGCCGACTTTCATTTTTTGATACAACCCACGTTCCTCCGGCAAATAGCCGAGCTCGAAGGCATCTTCCGGTTTCATTTTTCGTCCATTGAACAACAGCTCTCCTTTATCCTGGGCTGTAATCTGGTTGATAATGCGAATCAAGGTAGTCTTTCCGGCCCCGTTGGGTCCCAGCAATCCGAAAATGGTTCCTTTATTAATCGAAATACTTACATCCTGCAAAGCATAGAAATCATCGTACTTCTTATCAATGCCATGGGTCCTAATAATTTCCATGGTTGTGCTTATTCAAAAAAACTTTTCATTTTCTCAAAAAAACCCTTTTCGTCTTTATCAGGATTGGGCTGAAAGTTGGAAGAATCCTGAAGCTCTTCCATGGCTTTGCGTTCTTCTTTGCTCAGTGCCTGGGGGATCCATACATTAACACTCACCAGTAAATCACCTCTTCCGTAGCCATTTACTTCAGGCAATCCTTTGCCGCGCAAACGGAATATTCTGCCCGGTTGTGTTCCGGGATTTATTTTTATTTTGGCTTTTCCTTCCAGGGTGGGTATTTCGACCGGCGCCCCCAATGAAGCTTCCGGGATACTGATATAGAGATTGTATATCAAATCATTGCCATCCCGGATAAGATCCGGATGTTTTTCTTCTTCAATGACGATCAACAGGTCCCCGTTAATACCGCCGCGCCTGGCTGCATTGCCTTTACCGGAAACAGACAATTGCATGCCTTCAGCCACCCCTGGTGGGATGTTGACGGTTTCTGTGGTGCTTTCCTTGACAATCCCTTCCCCATAACAGGTATTGCATTTCTTGGTGATAATCTGTCCCTCGCCACCGCAGTTCGGACATACGGAAGCGGATTGCATTTGTCCGAGAAAGGTATTGGTCACCCTGGTAACCTGACCGGTACCGCGACAGGTGGGACAAGTCTGGTAAGCATTCCCGTCTTCGGCGCCAGTGCCTTCGCAGACCTGGCAAGCTACGTATTTGTTGACCTTTATTTTCTTTTCAACCCCTTCTAAAATTTCATTCAGATTGAGCTTAACTTTGATGCGAATGTTGGAACCTTTGCTTCTTCTGGTTCTTCCTCCTCTGCTGCTTCGGCCGAATCCGCCAAAACCAAATGCATCCCCGAAAGCATCCCCAAATATGTCGCCAAAGCTGCTGAAAATATCTTCCATGGTCATGCCTCCGCCGTATCCACCACCGGCAGCACTGCCCACGCCGGCATGCCCATACCTGTCATACCGTTCCTTTTTATTGGGATCCCCGAGCACCTCGTATGCTTCTGCGGCTTCTTTAAACTTATCTTCAGCGGATTTGTCACCCGGATTTTTATCGGGATGGAACTTTAAAGCCTGTTTCCGGTAAGCTTTTTTTATTTCTTCCGTCGTCGCTTCTTTTGTTACACCAAGAACTTCGTAATAGTCTCTTTTCGACATAATAAAAATTTCTTATTTTTCAGGGGCATTTTGCATTTCACAAACCTAATTAAAATTTCATTCACCTACAACCACCTTCGAAAACCTTAAGATTTTATCATTCAGATAATATCCTTTCTCCACAACATCTATTACCCTCCCTTTCTTGTCTTCCTCCGGGATCGGAATTTTGGACACCGCTTCATGTTCGTCGGTGTTGAATTCCTGGTTTAATGCTTCAATTTCCTTGACACCCTTTTGCGATAAATAATCTTTCATTTTACTCATGATCAGGCTGACACCCTGTTTCAGTGATTCTATATCCTTCGCAGTATCAACATTGGCATAAGCCCTTTCAATGTCATCCATGACCGGTAAAAATCCGGCTAAAATATCTTCACCAGCTGATTTAATCAAGTCGGATTTCTCCTTTAAGGTTCTTTTTCGATAATTATCAAATTCCGCTGAAAGTCTAAGATATTTATCCTTCAGCTCTTCGACTTTTGCTTCCAGTTGCGCCTCTTTGCTCATCCCTTCCCCGGCTTTCTCGTCTTCTCTTTCCGCTTGCTCTGTCTCTCCGGTTTCTTCCGATGAGCCTTCCTTCTTCTCTTCTTCTGAAAGCATTTCCTCACCTCCTCCTTGACTTTTGGCGCTTTCTGCTTTTTTTCCTTTTTTCGATCCTTTTACCTGCTCCCCTGATTCTTGTTCGTTTTCCTGTTCCAGTTCTTCAGCTCCTGCAGATTCTTCCCCGCTTGGGTTTGGATGCGATTGGTTTTCTTGCTCTTCTTTCCTTACATCCCCCGCTTTCTCAGAGTCCTCGTTATTTTCAGAATAATTCTCCTGTCCGTTTCCCTGTTTACTGCTATATTCCATTTCATGATCATATTTTTCAGATGCTTGTCCTTTGGCATCTTGCTGCATATTTTCATCAGATGATTCCACCTTAATATTTTTTTTGTCTTTACGGT
Source organism: uncultured Bacteroidales bacterium (assembly GCA_964346235.1). GTDB lineage: Bacteria > Bacteroidota > Bacteroidia > Bacteroidales > CAYFUP01 > CAYFUP01. The sequence continues at coordinate 16,551 of CAYFUP010000021.1, forward strand.
TTTCTTTTCTTTTATCCATCATGCGAGAGAATTTTTTATTATGCGTTTATAATTTAACCTTTTTAGCCAAACATTTTGCAAAGATTCTGCCAAGTGTTGATTTTGACAAAATGACATAAAGAATTAAACAGGAAGTCAGTTAATGCGTCTGATCTTTGCACCTATTCGGGTTAATCGGCTGTCAATATTCTGATAACCCCTGTCAATCTGATCAATATTATGGATGGTGCTTGTGCCTTCTGCAGAAAGGGCCGCTATCAAAAGGGCCACTCCTGCCCTGATATCCGGCGAAGTCATTTGGGTAGCCCTGAGTGTAAACTGATTATTTAAACCGATAACAGTCGCCCGGTGCGGATCACACAAAATAATCTGAGCGCCCATGTCTATCAGTTTATCGACAAAGAATAAACGGCTTTCAAACATTTTCTGATGGATCAGTACACTTCCTTTGGCCTGGGTAGCCACCACCAACATAACACTTAACAGGTCTGGTGTTAAACCAGGCCAGGGAGCATCGGAAATGTTCATGATGCTGCCGTCAATGAAGGTTTCAATCTCATAGTGATCCTGTGCGGGAATATAGATATCATCATCCTTTTGTTCAACGCTAATTCCCAATCTTTTAAAAGAATAAGGGATTATTCCTAAATTTTCAACAGACACCTTCTTAATCAAAACGTCTGATTTCGTCATGGCTGCCATCCCGATAAAACTACCCACTTCGATCATATCAGGTAAAATGTTGTGTTTACATCCGGAAAGCTCCTTGACACCATGAATGCTAAGCATGTTGGATCCAACACCACTTATGTCTGCTCCCATATTAATGAGCATCTTGCATAATTGCTGAACATAGGGTTCGCAAGCTGCATTGTAGATCACCGTTTTGCCTTTTGCCAATGCGGCTGCCATGATCAGATTTGCCGTTCCGGTGACAGAAGCCTCGTCAAGTAACATGTAATTGCCTGATAATCCTTCTGTTTTTACCTCGTAAAGTCCTTCTTTGATGTTAAAAGTAAAATCAGCGCCTAATTTATATAGTCCCATAAAATGCGTATCAAGCCTTCTTCTTCCAATTTTATCACCACCGGGTGAAGGCAGGATTCCCATGGAGTATCTTGACAATAAAGGGCCGAGTATCATAACCGATCCCCTTAACCTGGAAGCTTTCTGATAATAATCCTGACTGCGCAAATAATTCAGATTGATCTCATCTGCCCTGAAAGTATAGTTGCCCGGAGATAATTTTTGCACTTTCACACCCAGGGATCTTATCAAATCCAGTAAAATATTAACATCCAATATGTTGGGAATGTTGTGGATGGTTACCACCTGATCGGTCAGGAGCGTCGCACATATAACCTGAAGGGCTTCATTTTTGGCTCCCTGAGGAACCAATTCTCCTTTCATTTTATGCCCGCCTTCTATTTCAAAAGCTCCCATTTACTGATATTTAATGGAATTTATTTTTTCCGGAAATTTTTTCTTCTTTTTGATTTGTTGATGATCTCCCTGCTGTCGGTGAGTTTTTTATCAGACAGGGCCAGTTTTCCACCGGACAATTCTTTCAGATCATCGATTATTACGTCATCATTTACACTATCCTTATTCCAGGTCAGATACAACTTTTTCATATGATTGGCTATTAAAACGATGAGTTTCTCCTTTCTCTCGCCCGGTTCCATTTCTATTGCCTTGTTAATCAATAGTTCTATCCCGTGACCATAGTGCTTATACTTTATATTATGAATCGCATATGGAACAGTGTTTGGCTTTTCATTAAAAGTATCCTTTTTAGGCAATTCATAGGGATAGTCAATGTCCAATTCATAATCTGACATAATTGCAAGATGATCCCAAAGTTTATGCTTAAAATCACTTATCTCCCGGTATTGCGGTTTGATATTCCCCATAATTTGAATAATCTCTTTGGCCATCTTATTTCTTCTGTCCCTGTCCTCTACAGTTATGGCGTAATCCACCATATTCTGAATGTTCCTGCCATATTCCGGCAAAACCATTTTTTTCCTTTGTGTATTGTAATCCATGAAATTCTTACTGTTGTTAGTTTTTTGAGTTAGGAATTATTTATTGGCCTTATGTGGCCATGCAGTTTGTATCAGAATATAATCACTTTAAAACCAGGATTAAATATAATCAATAATACGTACGGTTTCAGATTCAGTTTATTATCTTTAGCTTGGCAAACTTTAACAACAATTGTCTTTGTCCGGCATTATTAAAAAACACTGTTGCTTTATTGTCTGGAGCGGTTCCCTCTAAGGCAAGCACTTTCCCCTTTCCAAATCTGGAATGCTCAACAATCATACCAACTTGTATTTTGTCAGGATCATCGAATGCAAATTTTTGTAAATTATTTGAATCATGCAAATTTGTCGCATTATTTTTTTTGTTTTCTTCAAGATCTTTCAGATTCTTAAAATTTTTGAACTTCTCCGGCCCTTTGATTTCGCTGGAGTCTGAACGGTTTTTTCTGCTATCTTTGTACCCTGTATTCCTGAATTGCTGTCCCTTGTTATTGCCTTTCAAATTGCCACTGTCCATCATATCCCCCTGATGCATCCGGTCCACCTTGTCCTGATGCTCAAGACCGGCATCGCCGAATTCCATGTCAGGATTCAACATCATTTCAGCATCTTTGGAGACATCAAGGAACTGATCATCAATTTCCCTGATAAACCGGCTGGGTCTGCAAACTGTCGGCGTTCCGTATCTGTACCTCGACTGGGTAAAGGATAAAAAAGCATTTCTTTTCGCCCTTGTCAGTGCCACATAGAACAATCTCCGTTCCTCTTCCAGATTTTGAGGATTATTCATCGACATCCGGGATGGAAATAAATCTTCTTCCAGTCCCGTGACAAAAACATTGCTAAATTCCAATCCTTTGGCAGAATGAATGGTCATCATGGTAACCTTGTCAAAATCCTCGGGCTTTTCATTATCAGTGTCTGTCAGCAAGGAAACATTTTCCATATAATCAGTCAGGCTTGCCTGTTTTCCGTTTTCTTCCAGGAAATTTAAAGTAAATTCCTTCATCCCGTTCAACAACTCCTGCACATTTTCATATTTGCTGATGGCCTCCGGGGTATTGTCCTGACTAAGTTCTCTTAAAATTCCTGAACCGCCGGCAATTTCATTGCCCAATTCGTAAGCATCCGAAGTCTCGATGTGAGATGAAAAACCTTTTATCAAGTCAATGAAGCCAGCGATTCTGCCAAAAGCCGATTTGGTTATTTCCAGCTTATATCTTACCGGATTTTCAACAACCTCCCATAAGCTCACTTGATGCTGATTGGCCATGACTTCGATTTTCTCCTGGCTTTTTTTGCCTATTCCCCGTGTCGGATAATTAATAATCCTTTTTAATGCTTCATCATCCTGTAAATTGATAACCAGTCTGAAATAAGCCAGTATATCCTTGATTTCCTTACGCTGATAAAATGAAATACTGCCATACACTTTATAAGGAATGTTATTCCTCCTTAATACTTCCTCAAATATCCTGGATTGGGCATTGGTCCGGTATAAAATAACAAAATCTTTGTAATCAAAATGTTGCGAATGTTTCAAATCTGTGATCAGGTTTGACACCATGTAGCCCTCTTCATTATCAGTCAACACCTTGATAACTTTTATTTTATCTCCCGTTTCGTTGGACGACCACACCGTTTTTTTTATTTGCTCTTTGTTTTTGTCAATCAGACTGTTAGCCGCATTCACAATGTTCTTGGTTGAGCGATAGTTTTGCTCAAGTTTAAAGATTTGATAGCCCGGATAATCATTCCTGAAATTCAGAATGTTCTCAATTTTAGCTCCCCTGAATGAATAAATACTTTGGGCATCGTCCCCCACCACGCATATGTTCTGATGCTTTTCAGCCAGCTTCTTAATAATAAGGTACTGGGCAAAGTTGGTATCCTGGTATTCGTCCACCAGGATGTAATGAAAACGGTTTTGATATTTTTCGAGTACATCTGGAAAATCGCGGAATAGTATGTTGGTGTTCAGCAACAAATCGTCAAAGTCCATCGCTCCTGCTTTATAACACCTGGCCATATATATCTGAAAGATGGTTCCTGTTTCGGGTTTCCCGTTTCTCCTGTCCTGTTCGACAAATTGCGGACTGCTATTATAGGCACGTGCCGTAATCAGGTTATTCTTAGCCGATGAGATCCGGCCCATTATTTCACTGACCTTGTATATTTTGTCGTCCAGCTTCCGTTCTTTGATGATACTTCTGATGAGGTTTTTGGCATCAATGGTATCATAGATGGTATAATTCGACGGATATCCGATGCTTTCCGACTCATGTCTGAGTATTCTGGCAAATATGGAATGAAAAGTGCCCATCCAGAGCTTCCTGGCTGTCTCATGACCGACCAGCATGGCAATCCGCTCTTTCATCTCGCGGGCAGCCTTATTGGTGAAAGTAAGCGGAAGAATGGTATGGGGTTTTATTCCTTGCTTTAACAGGTAGGCTATCCGGTAAGTCAACACCCGGGTTTTGCCTGAACCTGCTCCGGCTATCACCAGTCCGGGCCCCTTATAGGATGTCACCGCCTTTTGCTGAACTTCATTTAAATCCTTTAAAAAATCCAATGCTTAATATGTTTTTTAGGTGTATATTTAATTGATGTAATGGATTCAAGAAATGATGCAAAAACATGATAAATCAAAATGATATTTATCAGCCTGAATTTGTAAAAATAAACCTATTGAATACGCTTAACAATAAAGCCTTATTATTTTTATTCACAAATTATTAATAGTTTGCAGTGTGACAATAAAAATATATTTTTGCCTCACCTATAAACTTCATACAATAATAGAACATATATTATAATAATTGCTTATCCAACATAGTTATATTATATCAATTTTGAATTAAAATGCCAGGAAGAACATTTGCCTTTTCCATATTCATTGTATTATTTGTTTATGTAAATCCCCAGGAATCATTCAGCCAGATTTCCGCCAGCAATCCGGATAATGTTTTTACCTTATATTATGATGCAGATTCACTGCATCGTGATTCGGTATTCGTTTATCATTCCCCGAGGAATAATGGTCTTCCTGTCAATGATGAGTTTCCTTTGAACATCACTCTCAGGGCTTATCATTCGGATACCACTTCGGCGGACTTTACCTGGAAAAAACTCAATGAGAATACAAAAAGCTTTGAAAATATTGATGATGAAGACGTTTTGGTCACAGACTCCGTATCTCAATATTCCTTGTCATTAAACGGAAATGAGAGATCCCTGGCCTTCCAGGTTATCATCGAAGATATCAATGATTCGACAGAGACTTATCATGCATGGGTGTATTTGGATCATTTATATGCCAACATTATGGGTACCAATGAAGCCGATATATTTTGTGAGGACATCGGATTTTTGGAAGAAGACATACAACTGGAACATACAGACTTTCATTATTATGATATTTATAACGCTTTTGAAGAAAAGGTAGTTGATAATGAGTTAACTTATTTATGGAGAAGCGACAAAAGAGATCTGGAAGGATACAGTGACTTACCATTATGGTCTTCTCCAAAACCACTGGAAGATAATGAAACGGAAACGTTTACCCTTGAGGTGACCGACAGGTTCGGGAATTTTCAGTCCACCTCATGGGAAATTGGTCCCCGGGTACCAAAAGCCGATTTCTCTTTTGAAGAAACGAAAGGGCCCTCCCCTTTCGACTTCACAGCCGAAAACAATTCAGTGTATGCGGACAGCATGAAAATATTTTATTCTGATACCCTTTCACCAAGATATGGGGTTGATTCCTCCTGGTATGCCATCAAAGATACCACTTATACTTATTTCCTTCCCGGCACCTATCAGGTTTATATAAAAGTAAAAAACGAACATGGTTGCAGGGATTCTATGGGTTACCAGGAACCGGTTGAAATAGAAGTGGAAGAAAGAAGCATTGAAATCAATAATAACAACTACGCTTTTAATCCTGATAAAGCTCCCCTTAAGATCACCCTGAAATCGATCAAAGGATTCCATATGGTCATTTTTGACAGGTATGGAAGGTTGGTTAAACGTTTTGAGGAATATAATATCCAAGAAGGAGAGCGTATATTCGAATGGGACGGCAAAGTAAGAAACTCCAATCGCACGGTTCCTTCAGGAGCTTATTATTATGTCATCAAAAGAGCAAATTATTATACCAGTGAAGGAGAAGTCAGGGATTTTTTCAAGGGTTCGCGGCGGGAGAATGATCAAATAGGCAACAACCAGCAGAACAACAACAATAATGGTGGAGAAAGCTCAGATGGAGAAAGCTCAGGTGAAACCCTGCAAGCCGGAATCATATACGTTTTCCGCAATTAATCCCGGTTACATTCTTTCGTTCAGGGGCTTGTGAAGTCATCATTGCTCCTTGTGTTTGAAACAATGAAGTTTTTTTCCTGCGGAATACCATGAGTGCTCTCTGAATTGCCTTCTGATTTAGAACTTTCCTTTTCTCTTTTTCCCTTTCAAGGTGGCTTTGTGTTCCTTGGGCCTGAAATGATTTTTTGAAGTTGGCCTTTTATCTGTTGACTCTTACTGGTGGCTTTGTACGGCTTGGGCCTGAAATGACAGGCTTACTATTCCTGAAGCGCATGTGTTTCCATCGTGCGAAAATACGAGTAGTTCCCTAACTGGATTGCTTTCTACCCCATGAACCGGAAGTTATACTTTCCTGCTTCCTGGATGGGTGTCATATTTCACCTTGCAGCCTGCATCATTATTCAAGGTCTGATCTATATGAGCTTTCACCT
>CAYFUP010000022.1:0-7561 GCA_964346235.1 uncultured Bacteroidales bacterium
CCCTCATGATTTTATCATATCCTTGTTGTGGTCTTTCGGAGCATGAGGGTTTCATTAAATATTATTTATCTAAAACATAAAAAATTCATCTGTCCGACAGGCAGAAAGATTTATGCTGCATCAGATTCATGGAAGGATATTAATGTTTGCGATAAAAGTTGCACGCAAAAGATAATGACCATCAAAATGATGCTGATGCATTCAATGATTCATTATTGGTTTACTCGATAATGAATTCATAGGGTAATCTGGCTTGTATTCCTTGCGTCCGAAGCAGGTTTTTTAAATCCTGGTAATATTGATAATCAGTACCTAATTCGTTCTTAAGAATGGACGTTTTTATATCTGATCTGAATTCTTCCATGATCAATTCAATGGGCTTCTTTTGTCGAGGAAGATAAACCACCCTGTATTTTTCAATCTTTGCTTTTTCAACAGCCATCGCTATTGCCTCCCTAAATCCCCCAAATTCGTCTATCAAACCAATTTCTTTTGCATCTATTCCGCTCCAAACTCTGCCCTGACCGATTTCATCCACTGCTTCCTTTGTCATATTGCGGCCTTCAGCAACCCGTTGGATAAACGTTTCATACACATGCTCCACAGAATTTTGTAAGACAGCTTTTTCTGAGGGAGTCATCGCCCTGAAAATATTTCCCAGATCAGCTTTTTCATTGGTTTTTACCAAATCAGAAGTAATTCCCAGTTTATCATTCATAAAATCCTTGGCATTTAATAATAACCCAAATACCCCAATGGACCCGGTGATGGTATTCGGACTGGCAATAATGCTGTCGGCTGCGGATAGAATATAATAACCTCCTGAAGCCGCGACACCGCCCATAGATGCAATCACCGGTTTTACCCTGGCGGACAAATCTATTTCACGCCAAATGACTTCTGAAGCCAGTGCGCTTCCTCCCGGTGAATTGACCCGTAAAACGATGGCTTTAATGCTGCTGTCTTTTCTTGCATTTCTGATGGTTTTTGATAAAGAATTCGCATCAATAACGCCATCGCTGCTTTGTTGATTTCCCATACCAATCTGTCCGGAAGCAAATATTACCGCCACCTTTTTCCGCGCAACCCCTTTATAAGGCTTTGATGCCGGCACTTTCGCATAATCAAACATGGAAACCGGATTCAATGCCTTTTCTTTTTCCACATTCATTTTATGCTTTAGTTTTTCAATGATCTGGTCTTTATATTGCAGGCTGTCAATTAACTTATATGTGACCGAATTTTCCGGGTGCTCAATCGTCAACAATCCATCCGTAATGGTATTGATATCTTCAAAGGTGATATTTCTTTTCGCTGCAATCCCCTGAGCGGTATGTTCCCACATGGTATTGATTAACATAGCGCTCTGTTCTTTATTGGCTTCGCTCATCTCTTTTTGCGTGTAAGGTTCAACAAAGCTCTTGTATTCTCCTTGTCTGACCACCTCCGGATTAATTCCTAGCTTATCAAAAGTTCCTTTAAAAAATACCACCTGCTTGGTAAGCCCAGTCAGCGAAATCATGCCTTCCGGATTCATATATATTTCATCAGCCACAGAAGTCAGGTAATAACCTTTTTGCGTATAAAAATTACCATAAGCCATAATAAACTTCCCCGCGGACTTAAAATCAATCAGGGCATTTCTTATTTCTTCAAGGGTAGCATATGAAGCTGAAATAAAACCAATGTCCAGATAAATTCCTTTTATTCTCGAGTCATTTTTAGCTTTTTCAATATTATCAAGTATTTCATTAAGCCCCAATTGCTTAATAGGCTGAAAAGTGGTGAAATCAAAATTTTCAAAAGGATTCTGTGGTTTCCGGTCGGGAATATTGTAATTCAGTTTTACATGCAAAAATGAATTGGACTTCACTTTCACAGGTTTTTCTTTTGTTGATAATGCAGTGCTCAAGACAATCGAAAACACAATAAAAAACAGGAATGCTGATACAAATATTCCCAAAATGGTGGCAAGCGTATATTTCAAAAAACTTTTCATAATTTTTGATATTAAGTTTCTCAATAAATGTGGTTAATACCGTAATTCACTTTTTTATTAAGCAATAAACGACGGAAAACATACAAATTTACAATCTTAACGCTAAAAAGAAAGAAAATAATTTATACATTGGTAATTTTATGTTGATTTTATTCAAATTATCTTAATGATGCATGAAATATTCCTGCTTATTGGCGGAAATCTGGGCAACCGGCTGGTAAATATCAGTAAGGCCATTGTGAATATTAATAAAAAAATTGGAAAGATCTCTCAACGCTCGGGCATTTATGAAACAGAACCCTGGGGATTTGATCATGAAAAACCATTCTACAACATGGTGGTGGTTTGCGAATCCGCTCTCACTCCCCGTGAAGTGCTTTCATCAATTCATTCTGTAGAGCATAAACTGGGAAGAGTAAGAAATTTAAAAGGATATGAAGGCAGGATCATTGACATAGATATATTGTTTTATAATCACCTGATCATGAAAGAGCCGGATTTAATCATCCCGCATCCCGAATTACATAAAAGATTGTTTACCCTTATTCCCCTAATGGAAATCAATGCCGGATTCATACATCCCGCTTTTAATACATCCATCAAATCCCTTTATGAAGATTGTCCTGATAACAAATCTGTCGTAAAAATTAATTATTAATGCTTGATGAACCATCCGGCTATAAGTCCCCTTCATCAGCAAAGCTGTAATAGCCATTATCCGATACGATAAGATGGTCCAGTACTTTTATATCAAAATATTTCGCTGCATCGGAAAGTTTATTGGTAATAACCCGGTCATTCTGACTGGGCCGGATATTTCCGGAAGGATGATTATGGCATAATATCAATGATGAAGCCAGGTTTTCCAGGGCTTTCTTAATGATGATTTTTACATCTATCACCGTTCCTGCTATGCCGCCCTGACTAAGTTTGTATTTTTCTATGATGGTATTCGATCGGTTAAGCATGATTACCCAAAATTCTTCATGGGGCAAATCCATGAGCATGGCGGAAAACAGTTCATAGACTTCTTTGCTACTTGTTATCTTTTGTTTTGTAAGAATATCAGCCAGTTTCCTTCTTTTCCCCAGTTCCAAGGAAGCCATAATGGATATGGCTTTTGCCTCCCCAATTCCGTTTACCTGCATTAAATCACGAAGCGTTTTTTTTCCCAGCACATTAAGATTGTTATCAGCTGTATTCATCAAACGTTTGGAGACATCCACGGCTGATTCATTTTTTGTTCCGGAACCGATGAGAATGGCAATCATCTCAGCATCAGTAAGGGCGCCAATACCTTTATTTTTCAACTTTTCACGGGGGCGGTCTTCTTCCGCCCAATCTTTAATGTTAAGGTTCTTTTGATTAAGCATAGCATTATTCTATACTTAAATATAAACAAATTTTTTCAGATTGGAAAACAATTTCCGGAGTATATGCTTCTTTTAAAAAAAAATTAAAATACGCAATAAAAAAACCATCACTCGATAGAATGATGGTCTAGTGAATTATTTTCAGAACATTGATATGCAATTGATTGGAATCAGGCCAGATGATTGATATGTTTGGCCAGTTTTGATTTCAAATTAGACGCCGTATTTTTATGGATCTGGTTTCTTTTCGCCAGTTTATCAATCATTGAGACAACTTTGGGATATTGTTCCTCCGCGGAAGCTTTTTCCGTGGTATCACGCAATCTTTTCAATGCATTTCTCATTGTCCTTCCGTAATAACGGTTTTGCAATCTTTTGCTCCTGTTTTGCCTTATTCTTTTTCTTGCTGACTGATGATTCGCCATATTAGTAAATTCTATTTTATTTGCAGTCCGTAGGGGAATCGAACCCCTGTTACCAGGATGAAAACCTGGCGTCCTAACCCCTAGACGAACGGACCTTAACTCATTTAAGTCATTCAGAACTTAAATTTTGGATTGCAAATGTATAATAAAATTTGAAGCTCCCAATTTTTTTTTCTGATTTTTATAAAAAAATATGGATTTTTTAATTCGTGTCCGTCCATAAAGTCGCGAAAAAATCTTAATGAACGATTGTCTGTTCAGAAAGTGCCAGTTGCGAGACTTGCGAAGCCGCCCAAAACGGAGTTCACTTATCGTAAATATGTATTTTGGCGTCAAGCGTAACGAAGCAAGTGATCCTTTATGGACATTCACGAATTAGTGATCGCTGAAAACATGCTCACTGTTGTATGACTCATAATCCTCTTTGGTTAAGAAGGAATATTGATAATCCATGGGCATGATATTATTGTATTCTTCGACAGGTACCCCGGAAAGACAAGCTTCAATTAATCGTTTTCCACTGGATGACAATTCCGGAACCAAAAATTTTTTCAATTCTTTTTCAAAAAATCCCTGGAGGATTTTCGCCCCGGCATCATAACCATCCTCTCCTATCTCTGGCTGATTGTATACTTTCAGAAACCTGGAAGGGATTTTATTGCCTTCTATGGTGAGGTAATTTAATTCATACCCTAAGAGTGGAAATCTGGCCGGCTGATACTGGGAACTTCTCAATTTGGCATTTCCCCTTCGGGTCAGATACTCCCTCATCATCATCTGGGGTTTAAATCCTACGGCCCAGTTTCCTATGTGCTGATTAGGCACCAGGCTGTACCTCACTCTCGGGGTTTCAATGATTTGCTCCAAAAGCAGGTTAGCATGTTTCACTGCTTTACCTGTAGCAAATGGCCAGTATGAACCCACTCCCTCAGAACTCATTGCTTCGGTATCAATAATACTGGGATTACCATGACCTCGAGGTGATACAAGTCGCCATAACCAGGCCAGCGAAGGAGGAAGTATATGAAATAAACCAATGATTCCGTAGGTCGGTCTTTCCCTTTTACATGGGGGTGTACGCACACCAAAACTTCTGATGTCTATTGTTACGGGTTTATTCACCACGTTTGGAACAATGTCTCTCGGGAGAACCACCCTGGGATTCGGACATGGTTTTCCGGGTTCGTCTTCAATGTGATTCCAAACTAATGCTGTACAACCCGGCTTGGTATCAATGTTTATAAAAAGGAGCGATCTGGAAGGATTTATGGTGGATTTTTCCAGAAATGGATCATCGCCATATTCTTTTATGCTGTCCACACGGATGAACCATGCATGTTCTGCATCCAGGATGGTCAATTTGCCATTGTGTTGTTGCAGGGAGGGGTGACAAAGGGCCATATCATCGGTAACAGGGTTAAATGAGCAGAATCGTGGCAAAGAGATTAGCCTTTTTTCCCCGCTGTCAAGATTTGTTCCTATTAAGACCTGCCCTTCAGGTTCCCGGGTAATGTGCTGCAGCATCTCACTTTTTCCCCCACCGCTGGCTCCCTCATGCATAAAGGTAGTCACGTTATCATATGGACTAATGGCCTGGACAGTGGAACAGTGGGCTGTTATCCATCCTTCTTTTTCTCCTTTTGTCAGCAACACCCCATACAAACCCTTTTTGGCACTTGGACCGGGATACAGGTTGTAAGCGAACATTTCATGAAGCGTTTCTGTCCGGTTATGCACCACCAACTGATCCCCCCCAAAATGGGTGTGTCGAAAAGGTGGAGCTACATATATGACCGATTGAATCTGAAAACCTTCCGGCAATTCATCAATGGACATGATCTTTTGCAACATGGAAAGTCCCATGGCAAAAAAAGCAGCATTCTGAGGTGCTATCACCAAACCACCTGCCCCAATGTTTTTGGTCCCGGCAAAATAAAAAAACAAAGCCAGATCTTGTTTTTTCAACCATTCATAAGTTTCATCCTTGATGTTGGAAAAAGATATACCAAACCTTGATTCAAACTGAATTTTATCGGTGGGTTGATCATCTGCTATAACCATTGCCTCGGGATCCCTTCTTCGCATATATGGTTCGGTATAGTTGGCCGATATACCATTTGTTACGCGATGAACAACCGCTTCAGTATAAACGCCTTTGCCAGGAATATCGTAGTTCACTTCAAAGCAATCATTATCGGCACCCCCCGTAGAAGCCACTGCCAATTCTTCCGAAGTATTAAACAGTTCAACCGCTTTACATTCTGTTAATATCTCGTTTATTTTAGGTGGCAGCACTATCATTTTCTTCTCCAGTATTGAAAAAAAATCCTTCATTGTTTTTGCTTTTTATTATTAAGTTTTATTATTTACCAATATTTTGAGTTCAAAATTAAATTTTTTATGATACTTTTTAAGTTTTTATCAAGAATTAATTGATGTGCTTAAAAAGAGGAATAGGTTTAATAAAAACCAATTCTAAAAGACACCATATAAGGCGTTTTCCTCTGTATTGCAATAAACCTGGCTATAAAAATAAAAATCCAGTCTGTTGGTTTCCAGTTTCCGATCCAATTGAAGGATCGGATGATTCGCATTCACGTCAAAATATTTTTGAATCTTTTCATTGGTTTTTATGGCCCTTATTCTTTGTTCTCCACCTTTTACTTCAATTTGATAAACGGAGCGAAGCAAATCAAATAAGGACTTGTTCTCAAGATTTCTGGCGGTAAAACGAGGAATGTTGACGTTTGGTATTTTTGTAATGTCATAAAATATGGGCTTTTCATTCACCAAACGAAGTCTTTCCATATAAATACAACCGACTTCCATCTCCTTTTCAGATAACGTAAATCCAAAAGCTTCCGTCATTTGCCTTATTTCAGGTTTTACAATGATTCGCGTTTTCAGATTCTCTTTTCCAATGGCAGAAGTGGTTCCCGTAAAAGATAAAATACCAATGCCTTTTGGCTTTCCACTGACAACACTGCCCCTGCCTTGCTGCTTTTTAATATACCCCTCGTTGGCCAAATTATCTAATGCTTTTCGAACGGTCGGCCTGGTTACATTATGAATGATGCACAATTCATTTTCTGAAGGCAAAAGATCGCCTTCCCTGTAAGTGCCATCGTTTATCCGCTTTCTAAGGACTTCATATACTTTTTTATGTAGTGGCAACGTGTTCAATATACAGTATTTTTGTTAAGGCATGGACCCTTAATCCTGTTTTATACCATCATTCCTTTAAGAAATAATTTCAGGATTCAAATAACTGGCTCAAAAATATATATTAATTTTTAATTTATTTATATTTTGTAATAATATATTAAGTAACATGTAATTATATTTTTTTGTAATATATTATTAATTAATATTTTTTTATATATTTGTCGTCACTTGTAATTACATGTAGTTAATAAATAATTCATTAAAAATTAATAAATTTAAAATATGGCGACGCCTGTTATCATGCCCAAGCAAGGACAATCCGTTGAAAGCTGCATCATTACGGAATGGTACAAAAACAAGGGAGAAAAAGTTTCAAAAGGGGATGTTCTATTTTCCTATGAAACAGACAAAGCTTCTTTTGAAGAAGAAGCCAAAGAAAATGGAATACTCCTGGACAGGTTTTTTGAAGATGGAGACGAGGTTCCGGTATTAACCAATGTAGCCGTTATCGGAGAAGAAGGAGAATCTGCTGAACCTTACCATCCTGATAATAATCAAGATAAATCTGGAAGTTCGGATGAAAAAGAACCTGACCAGTC
>CAYFUP010000022.1:7661-23339 GCA_964346235.1 uncultured Bacteroidales bacterium
AGAAACAGAAAAAACAACATCGCAGCAACCTGCAGCGGAACAAAATAAACAAGATCCTGAGAAGACAGCAACTCCCGAAAAAACCCCGGAATCGATTAAATTAAGGGACAAATCAATGAACAGTGAAGCCACGGATATTGATTCCAAGGAAGCAGATGTTTCATTCTCAGATTCGGGCAAAAAATTAAAAATTTCTCCCAGGGCAAAACGATTGGCTGAAACAAAAGGCATTCATTTCAGCAAATTGAAAGGAACAGGACCTGAGGGCAGGATCATTGAAAGGGATGTTCAAAAAGCCATCGAAGGGGGAGGCAGAGTTTCTCCAAAGGCTAAAGAAGCCATGCAGGAAGAAGCGCTGACATATGAAGGAGAGGGAACCGGTCTGGCAGGTGCCATTAATTATGATGATTTGAAAGCCACCAATCAAATTTATGGCGAGGATTACGAAGATGTGAAATTATCCAACATCAGAAAACTCATCGCCCGCTCCATGCATGTATCCCTCCAGAATTCAGCTCAACTTACGCATCATTTAAGTGCGGATGCAAGAAATATCCTAAGCCTGCGCAAAAAGGTCAAAAGCTGGCAGCAGGAAGAAAGCCTTTCCATAAATGTCACCTTAAACGATATGATTGTTTATGCCACCATCAGAGCCATTAAAAATCACCCGGCTTCCAACGTACATTTCCTCGGAGACACCATTCGCCATTTCAAAAAAGTCCATATGGGATTTGCCGTTGATACTGAGCGGGGTTTAATGGTTCCCGTAATAAAGAATGCGGATGATTTATCCCTGACAGGATTGTCTTCGCAATTAAAATCGCTGGCTGAAGCCTGCAAAAAAGGCAGCATTGATCCTGATTTACTGGCAAGTACGGCCGGATCTTTTACGATATCCAATTTAGGCAATTATGGAGTGGAAATGTTTACTCCCATCCTGAACGTACCGCAAGCTTGTATCCTGGGAGTGAATACCATTATCCAGCGGCCGGCACAAATGAGCGACGGTACATTTGGCTTCGTCCCGTATCTTGGATTATCATTAACCTATGATCACCGGGCCATAGATGGCGGTCCGGCGACAAAGTTCCTGGCCGATATTAAAAACGAAATTGAAAACTTCAATGGTGAAAAGCTGAGGGAGTAGCCATGGTGAATCAACAATATCCCTTTAATAAAAACATTTTCCCAAGACAATGAATATGTTTAAGATTATCATTCAATTGTATATTCAACTTTAATAAAAACGATTGTCCAAAACAATGTCATCATAAACCAACCAATAACCATAAAAAAGATGTATGATTTAGGAATCATCGGAGCTGGACCGGCAGGATATGTGGCTGCCGAAAGAGCCGGACAACAGGGACTGAAAACCATTTTATTTGAAGCCAAAGAAATAGGTGGTGTTTGTTTGAATGAAGGTTGCATTCCCTCCAAAACGCTTTTATATACAGCAAAATTATATGAAAATGCCAAATTGGGCCAAAAGTATGGAATATACACCTCTGAGGTTTCTTTTGATCTTGAAAAAATCATGAAGCGCAAAAATAAAGTGGTTAAAAAGCTAGTAGGTGGCATTGCGGCAAAAATGAAAGCTTTTAATGTAGAGGTAGTAAAAGATTATGTATCCATCCGCGAAAGGGCAAAAGATCACATCATTTTGAATGTCAGCGAGGAATCATATCCTTGTAAAAATATCCTTGTCTGTACCGGTTCTGAAACCATTATCCCACCCATAGAAGGTCTTGAAAGAGATAAAGTTTTTACCAACAGGGAAATTCTTGACATTGACTACATCCCCGATTCCCTGACCATTATCGGAGGAGGGGCCATAGGAATGGAATTTGCATGCTTCTTCAACAGCATGGGAACGAAAGTCAGTGTCATTGAAATGCTTGATGAAATACTTACTGGAATGGACAGGGACATGAGTGGGATGTTGCGTAAAGAATTTCAGAAAAAAGGCATTGATTTCTATTTAAATGCCAAAGTAACCGCCATCGATGGAAAAAAAGTAAGCTTCGAACAGAACGGGGAAATAAAATCATTAACAAGCGATGATTTGCTGGTAAGCGTAGGTCGTAAACCAAATGTAGCCGGGTTCGGATTAGAAAAACTGGGAATTGAACTATATAAAAGCGGCATTAAAATCGATGAAAACTGCCGGACCAATGTTCCCAATGTATATGCTGCAGGCGATGTAACCGGATTTTCCCTGCTTGCTCATACAGCAAGTCGCGAAGGAGAAGTGGTGGTCAACCACCTGACCGGAAGAAAAGACCGGATGCGATACAGAGGAATCCCTGCTGTGGTTTATACCAATCCGGAAGTTTCTGGTGTAGGTCTGACCGAAGAAATGGCTCAGAAAAAAGGCATTGAATATGAAGTCAGACAACTTCCCATGGCTTATGCAGGAAGGTTTTTAGCAGAAAATGAAGGGAAAAACGGTTTAAGTAAGGTGCTGGTTGGTAAGAAATATAAAGACATTTTAGGCGTACATATGATTGGTAATCCCAGTTCTGAAATTATTTATGGTGCAGCCATGGCCATTGAGTCTGAAATGACCCTCAAAGAAATGGAAGAGATGGTGTTTCCTCATCCTACTGTTTCAGAGATATTCAAGGAGAATGTTTTTGCATTTAAAAACCTATAAAAATTAATACGATGCCAAAAGAATTATTTATTGATCCCGCAAGTGTTAGAAAATCCGGAAAATTGGACATCCCTTCCATCCCAATCAATCAGTATAATAAAAGCATAAAGGAGGAGCAAGACAGTTTTTCGAACAATGACTTAAAGCGCATTCTGCGTGATATGATCTATATCAGGGAATTCGAATCCATGCTTAATTCCATCAAAACCACCCAGGAATATAATGGCATTCAATACAAGCATCCCGGTCCGGCCCACTTATCTATTGGTCAGGAAGCATCCGCTGTTGGAATGGCATATCATTTAAGTGTCGATGATTATATACTTGGTTCACACCGTTCCCACGGGGAAATCCTTGCCAAAGGCTTGTCTGCCATACAAAAGCTCGGCGAAGATGAATTAATGAATATTATGAAGAACTTTTTTGATGGCAGGGCATTGCGGATAGTGGAAAAAGATCATCAGGGGGATACCAAATCGCTGGCTATCAATTTCCTTTTATATGGAACGCTGGCTGAGATTTTTGCGCGTGAAACAGGATTTAACAAAGGATTAGGCGGTTCCATGCATGCCTTTTTTACCCCGTTTGGCGTATATCCCAATAATGCCATCGTGGGAGGATCTGGTGATATAGCAGTCGGAGCAGCGCTATATAAAAGGGTGAATAAAAAACCAGGCATTGTGGTGGCCAATATCGGTGATGCATCCCTGTCCTGTGGTCCGGTGTGGGAAGGCCTCTCATTCTCCACCATGGATCAATTTGAGAAACTGTGGGAAGAACCGTATAACGGGGGACTTCCGGTCATTTTTAATATTATGAATAACCAATACGGCATGGGTGGTCAGACATGCGGAGAGACGGCAGGTTATGATATCGCTGCAAGGGTCGCCGCCGGAATCAGCAGGTATAACATGCATGCGGAAAGGGTGGATGGATATAATCCCCTGGCTATTATTGATGCCTATAAAAGAAAAATGGATGTCATATCCAATCATAAAGGACCGGTATTGCTTGACGTGCTGACATACAGGTTTAGCGGCCATTCTCCTTCCGATGCTTCCTCTTACCGCACCAAAGAGGAAATAGAAGCATGGCAAAATGTTGATTCTATTTTTTCTTACAAAGATGAATTGAAAAAGGCAGGCATTATCTCTGAAGATGAATTCAATGAAGTCTGGGATGAATCAAAAAATCTGATCACCAATACATTGAAGCTTGCCATTGATGATGAAATATCCCCCAGGATGGATTTAATCCAACAACCCAACCTTATTGGAGAAATGATGTTTTCTTTTGATTCTGTTGATAAGATGGAAGACAGGGAAACACAAGTCAATCATCCCATGAAAGAAAACCCGCGGGTGAAGCAAATCTCCAGGAAAGAGCGTTTTGCCTTTGACAAAAATGGCAAACCCTTTTCCAAAATGAAACAATATCAATTGCGGGATGGCATTTTTGAAGCCATCATTGACCGGTTTTATAAAGACCCGACGCTTGTGGCCTACGGCGAAGAAAACCGGGATTGGGGCGGAGCCTTTGCCGTTTACCGGGGGTTAACCGAAGCCTTGCCTTACCACCGCCTGTTTAATGCCCCCATATCGGAGGGAGCCATCGTAGGAACGGCTATAGGATATGGTATGTGCGGAGGCCGGGTAATTCCTGAAATTATGTATTGTGATTTCCTTGGAAGAAGTGGTGATGAAGTCTTCAATCAACTGCCCAAATGGCAATCCATGAGCGGAAACATGATAAAAATGCCCGTGGTCGTCAGGGTTTCGGTTGGCTCAAAATATGGCGCCCAGCACTCGCAGGACTGGTCATCTCTGGTTGCCCATATACCTGGCTTAAAAGTAGCCTTCCCGGCAACGCCTTACGATGCCAAAGGATTAATGAATGCTGCCCTCCAGGGCACCGATCCGGTGATATTTTTCGAAAGTCAAAGAATCTATGATATGGGGGAACAATTTCATGAAGAAGGTGTGCCGGAAGACTATTACGAAATACCCCTGGGGCTGCCGGACGTTAAAAGAAAGGGAAGTGATTTAACCATATTGTCCATTGGCGCTACCCTTTACAGGGTCATCGAGGCAGCTGATGAACTGGAAAACCAATATGGATTATCTGTTGAAATCATTGATGCACGGACTTTGGTTCCGTTCAATTATGAACTGGTGATTGAATCATTGAAAAAGACCGGCATGATTGTGCTGGCCAGCGACGCCAATGAACGTGGATCATACCTGAAAGATATCGCTCAAAACATTACTGAACTGGCCTTTGATGAGCTGGATGCACCTCCGGTGGTGGTAGGTTCAAGAAACTGGATCACGCCTGCCTATGAACTGGAAGAATTTTTCTTTCCACAAAAAGATTGGATTATCGATGCGGTACATGAGAAAATCATTCCATTAGCAGGGCATCAGGTGAGTACAAATCAAACAAATCCTGAAAAAATACGCAGAACAAGCAAAGGCATTTGATTATTCCGGAATGCAAAAAAAATAAATCATGAATCCACTTAGTCAGTTACCCCAAAAAAACGAACTCTTAAAATGGTTTGAGGAACGGAACCAAAATCCTTATTATTCAGTCAATAACCATATTCATACCCCATACTCCTTCAGCGCATTTGAAGATGTGGATCAAGCTGTGCGATTGGCCAGGGAAAAAGACTTGCATGTCCTCGGAATTAATGATTTTTTTGTAACGGACGGTTACGAGGCTTTTGCAGAGAAGTGTAGAGAATATAATATTTTTCCCTTGTTTAATATTGAATTCATTGGTTTGGAACCGGAAAAACAGCAACAAAACATCAGGCTGAATGACCCGAATAATCCCGGCCGGACTTATTTCACCGGAAAAGCCCTGAAATTTCCTGCCCAATTTGATCCGGATGATGAAAAAAAAATTCATTCCGTTAAGCAGGAAACGCAAAAACAGGTATCTGCCATGATAGACAAGTTAAACGCTGTGCTAAAAGTCATTGAACCAGGATTTCAGTTAACCATGGATGAAATTTATGAAAAATACGCTAAAAACCTGGTAAGAGAAAGACATATTGCAAAGCTTCTGAGGATAAAAGCTTTGGAATATTTTAAGGAAAAAGACAAAATCATGGATTTTTTCACCAGGCTCTTTGATGGAACCAATCCTGTCAGTTCTCCGGTTGATGCGGCAGCTTTTGAAAACGAAATCAGAAGCCGATTGCTTAAAGCAGGGGGAAAAGCATTTGTTACTGAAGATGAGAACGCTTTTTTAAATGTTCATGAAATAAAAAATATAATCATCCGGGCAGGTGGAATTCCAACCTATCCGGTTCTGCTAGATGATAAAAATGGAAACTATACCGAATACGAATCGGATAAAGAAGCTTTACTTGCAGAACTCGAAAAAAATGGGGTTTACAGCATAGAATTCATCCCTCAACGCAATGATATAAAACATTTACAGGAATATGTCCTTTATTTTTATGAGAAGGGTTTTCTGGTGACCTATGGCACTGAACACAACACCCCAAAACTAACCACAATGATTGTGGAATGCAGAAATAACAAAGCATTAACAGAGGAATTAACCCAAATCGCAATAAACGGAGCAGCGGTGATGGCTGCTCATCAATACCTGCTCGCTAAAGGGGAGGAAGGCTATATCAAAAAGAATGAAATGGCGAAATATGAAATGAGAGAAGAATTTGAAAAGCTCGGCAAGGCTGTTATGGATTATTATTTGCATCAATGATAAATCCATTTTATTCCGTTATCAGCTAATTCTATTGTATCGATATGATGGCCAAAAATACCAATGCGATAACATACACTCAAACATGAATCATTAATTGATGAGCAAAATAACCCAATATATATACTGACATGGAAAACAAGAAAGAAATTATTCAATTATTACCGGCCATCCGCATTATATTATCAGGGAAAGAAACAAAAATCCTGACATTCATTGAGGATGGGACATTATTAGCAGATAAATTAAGCATACCGGAAGTAGCTCACTTATCGATCCAGCATGAAAATGTTGAAAAGACATTACATGAAATTGAAAACAAAAATCAAGACCTGTCCTATATCTTTTTGCAGGGTAAAGGCATTATCATCATAGGGAATACCAAGCATGAAGTTGAACAACTGAAACAAAAACTTTTTCAAAAAAGTACCGGCAATTCTCAAGACACCAACAATCCCAACCATACTATTAATTCAGAAACTCCGGAAAATATATCTCCTCATGAATCATATGGCCAAATAAACGGGACGAATAAACCCGGAGGACGCACTGCCAATAAAATCGGTATTGTAACAGGTGGGGCACAAGGTTTTGGAGGAGGAATTGCCCGCGAGTTGTTTGAAGAAGGGGCCAATATCATCATCGCCGATTTAAATGAAGAAAAAGGCTTAGCCCTTGCTGCCGAGTTAAATCAGAAGCAATCTGACAATCAGGCACTTTTCATAAAAACGGATGTATCCAGACATGAATCTGTTGAGAATATGATTTATGAAGCCGTGAAAGAATTCGGCGGACTGGATGTTATGATATCCAATGCCGGTATTTTAAGGGCAGGAGGACTTGAAGAGATGGATGCTTCAACCTTTGAATTAATGACAAAAGTGAATTACATGGCCTATTTTTATTGTGTAAAATATGCTTCGGAAGTAATGAAGATTCAACACCAGTATAACCCGGATTACTTTTCAGATATCATCCAAATCAATTCTAAATCCGGATTAAAGGGAAGCAAAAAGAATTTTGCTTATGCAGGGGCAAAATTTGGTGGCATTGGATTGACCCAATCCTATGCACTGGAATTAATGCCTTATAAAATAAAAGTAAATTCCATTTGTCCGGGCAACTTCTTTGAAGGCCCGCTATGGTCCGATCCGGAGAATGGACTGTTCGTCCAGTATTTACATGCCGGTAAAGTCCCGGGTGCCAAGACCATCGAAGATGTGAAAAAACATTATGAATCGCAGGTTCCTGCAGGACGGGGCTGCAGGGTGAAGGATGTGGTCAAAGCCATATATTATGTAATGCAGCAGGAATATGAAACCGGTCAGGCCATCCCGGTGACCGGTGGTCAACAAATGTTAAAATAAAATGTTAACACCAAATACAAGGGGATCATACGAGATAAATATTAAATTAAACCAATATATTTAAATTATGTAGTCAATTCTAAAACCAACTATTGCGTTTCAATCCGTATGGAGCCCTCATGGTTATCTCATCTCATTTTGTGAACGGGCGTTGATGAGGGGTTCATAACGAAATTATACTGATGTAACTAAAATATTGGTATTGACATTAAAATAGTAAGACAATACATGGATTGTAAAAAGTATCATTAAACAAGACATATAAACCAATGAAGACAAAAGCAGTAAGGCTATACGGTAAAGAAGATTTAAGACTGGAAGAATTTGATTTGCCCCCCATCAAAGAGGATGAGATACTGGCTAAAGTTGTCAGCGACTCCATATGCATGTCCTCTTACAAAGCATCAAAACAGGGAACCGATCACAAAAGAATTCCTGATGACGCCAGTGAAAATCCGGTCATGATAGGCCATGAATTTGCCGGCGAACTTATAGAAGTAGGGACCAAATGGGCTGAAAAATTTGAACCGGGACAGAAATTCTCCATCCAGCCTGCCATCAATTATGAAAAGGGACCGGTGGGCATATTAAGTGCCCCAGGGTATTCCTATCAATATATTGGAGGAGATGCAACTTATATCATTGTTCCGAATGAAGTGATGGAACAGGATTGCCTGCTTCCTTATCATGGGGAAGGATTCTATCCCGCTTCCCTGTCTGAACCCTTATCATGCGTGATAGGAGCCATGCATGCCAATTATCACACCAAACCAGGATCCTACGTACACCAGATGGAAATTGTGCAGGGTGGCAATATGGCCATTCTTGCCGGGGTCGGGCCCATGGGACTGGCAGCCATCAATTATGTAATCAACCGGGAGGATCGGCATCCTGGTTTACTGGTGGTCACCGATATCGATCAGGCCAGGTTAGATAGGGCCGCCGAATTATATACCCCTGAAGCAGCAGCTCAAAACGGAATCAAATTGGTATATGTGAACACCAAGAATGTGGACGACCCGGTGAAAGCCTTGAGGGACATCACCGGCAATAAAGGCTATGATGATGTTTTCGTTTTTGCTCCGGTTCCGCAATTAATTGAACAGGCCGATAATATGCTGGGATTCGATGGTTGTCTTAACTTTTTTGCGGGACCATCCGAACCCGATTTTAGCGCTAATCTCAATTTTTACAGGGTTCATTATCAATACACACACATTGTGGGTACTTCAGGCGGCAACAATAACGACATGCTGGAGTCACTGTATTACTTTTCCAGGGGCATGGATCCGGCCGGTCTGGTTACCCATATCGGAGGATTGAATGCCGTGATAGACGCCACTTTGCATCTGCCCGAAATTTCTGGAGGTAAAAAGCTTATTTATACGCATATTGACATGCCCCTGACACCCATCAGTGAATTTGCGGAAAAAGGAAAATCCAGTCCGGTATATGCGGAATTGGACAGGCTATGCAAGCTAAATAAAAACTTATGGTCGGTAGAAGCCGAAAAGTATTTACTTGAAAATTCAGATAAACTGCATTCAATGTCCCATTAAACCGTTTATTAAATAGTGGTTCATCATAAGAATTTATTCCTGCCAAGAAATTAATTCAGAAAATAATCCTATCCTTTTGTGCAATGGATTGCATTTATTAAATTTATCAGATAAAAGATTTATCACTTAAGCAACCTATTATTGTAACGCACTAAAAAATAAATCATTATGAGCAATATTAAATTTACAGAGAGACAAGCAGTACATCAGCAAGATTTTAAGTCATATGACACCGAGCGAATAAGGGAAGAATTCCTTGTCAGCGATATGTTTCATGAAAATGAATTCAATTTCGTGTATTCCATGTATGACAGGTTGGTAATCGGAGGCATTGTCCCGACTAAAAGAACACAGCTGGAGCCGTTCGATTCATTAAAAGCTGAAAATTTTCTGGACAGAAGGGAAATGGGCATTATAAATATTGGTAAAAGTGGCAAAGTAACCGCTGATGGCCAAACATTTGATTTGGCATTTAAAGATGCTTTGTATATTGGAGCAGGAAGCAAGGACATCTATTTTGAATCTGACAATCCTTCAGAACCTGCCAGGTTTTACATCACATCTGCTCCTGCACACCATACCTACCCCACCAAAAAGGTAACATTAAAAGATGCAGAAGTAGTTCATCTTGGAAATCAGGAAGCCAGCAATGAAAGGAAACTCAATAAAATGATTGCTACCGGGGTAATTGAAACCTGCCAGCTCCAAATGGGAATCACTGTAATGAGTGAAGGATGCGTCTGGAATACCATGCCTCCGCATACCCATGGCAGAAGAATGGAAGCCTATATGTATTTTGAAGTGCCTGAAGAACATGGAATATGTCATTTCATGGGGCACCCGCAAAGAACCAGGCATATCTGGATGAAAAATGAAGAGGCTGTTTTATCCCCCTCATGGTCGATTCACAGTGCAGCCGGAACCTATAGTTACAGTTTTGTCTGGACCATGGCCGGGGAAAATCTGGCGTTTACTGATATGGATGCCTGGAAAATTCAGGATTTAAGGTAAGCTTTTTACCAAATGAGATACATTTTAAAATTAATATATTCTTTAAGTTAAATGAACCCTCATTATTATTTGCATTCGGATAAATCGAAATATGATTTGTTTTCGGCGAATTTGAAAGTTCTTTTGCCTGCGGCGGGATCAACAAGCTCATTTGCCTGCGGCGAACTCATAAGTTCGTTTCATATCCTTTTGCGTAATATAGTGAATGAGGGGTTCAAATAAATAATTTATTCCTATTATAATAAACCAAAAAAATCAAAGCTATGATACAGGAACTATTCGGGCTCACAGGAAAAAATGCACTGATTACAGGCGGTACGCACGGACTTGGGATGGCCATGGCAAAAGGCCTGGGTTCAGCAGGAGCCAAACTCATAATCAATGGTCATACACCGGAAAGGTTGGAAAAAGCGGTGGAAGAATACAAAAATGAAGGGCTTGATGCTGTTGGCTATTTATTTGACGTAACCCAGGAAGATCAGGTTATTGAAAACATTACAACAATTGAAAAAGCGCTTGGACCCATTGATATCCTGGTAAACAATGCAGGAATCATTAAAAGAGTTCCGCTTGATGAAATGGAAGTGGATGATTATAAACAGGTCGTTGATATTGATTTGGTAGCGCCTTTTATCATGGCAAAACATGTGGTAAAGAGCATGAAAGAAAGAAGAGCCGGTAAAATAATTAACATTTGCTCCATGATGAGTGAAATGGGAAGGGACACAGTCGGCGCATACGCAGCCGCTAAAGGCGGATTAAAAATGTTAACCAAAAATATGGCCACAGAATGGGCAAAGTTTAATATTCAAGCCAACGGTATCGGACCTGGATATTTTGCCACTGCTCAGACCGAACCCATCCGAAAAGCCGGGCATCCCCTGCATGAATTCATCATAAACAGAACCCCGGCTGGTAAATGGGGCGATCCTGATGAACTCATCGGATCAGCCATTTTCCTGGCTTCCAAAGCTTCCGATTTCGTCAATGGCCACATCCTATATGTGGATGGTGGTATTTTGGCCACTATTGGCAAACCCATGAATCAATAATTATTCACCCATAAAACAATGAATTCCAAAGTTTTAACCCTAACCATCTAATGCGCGAGGCTTGCGAAGCCGACAAAAACGGAGTTTACTATTCGTAAATGAGTAATTTTGGCGAAAAGCGCAACGAAGCAAGCGGTGTTTTATGGACAGACTAATCAGAAACCACTTTAAAATATTTCCTGATTTCATAACCGATAACCAGCACAAAAAATGCAATCAGCAATATGGAACTGATCCCGGAAATGGTTCCTCCTGCATAATAAGATTTCGGCCTGAACCTGAATTCAATCTGATGCTCTCCTGCGGGAAGGTTCATGGCCCTTAAAATATAGTTTACACGGAAATGTGAAGCTTCCTCTCCGTCTATGTAAGCATACCAGCCGTGCGGATAATACACTTCCGAGAACACAGCCAGTTGAGGTTTGCTGGCCCGATAATCATATTTTAAATGATTGGGTTCGTAATGGGTCAGTTCAATGGTGGCTGAAGAATCATATGAATAGTTCCTGCCCTGCACATGCTCCTCAAACTGCTTATCGATAATGGCGGTCTGCTGTGGATCAAAATCATTCAATGCTTCAATTTCCTCATTGGCATTGTCCACTATTCGGTAATCTTCTACCAACCAGGCTTTTCCCAAACAATGGGGATTCTGAACCGGACGCCCATTCGGATTGGTAATTATGTACTTGGTATTCAACATGTTTAGCCCTTCCAGATTCTGTAAAGCCCTGTCTATTTTTATATTATTTGGGTTATCCTGAACAGTTCGAACAAATTGTTGAATTTCAGGTTGAATGTGATATTCTATTAATTCCTGGTACCTCTGCATTTTAGCCCCATGGTACCCCCCAATGGAATGATGGTAATAGGCAGTATGCGCATCGTTAAATGTGCTTACCGAAAGGTTTAGTACGCGAAAATTTGGATGATTCGGGTCGTTCATAATGAACTGGTCGGCCGGGGTTGAAGTAAACGGGTTTTGGGCTTTTCTCTCAGGAATAAAATCGTCTTCATCAATTATTCTTCGGTTTACCGTCCATAAATCAATTAAAATTAAAGTTCCGATTATTAACAATACATATTCCTTTTTTATTTTCTTTTTAATGAAAGCAAAAATGGTTGCTGCCGATAAAAGAATAAATACCAGAGAGCGAAAGGCATCAACCTGAAGCAAGCGTTTTCTGTCCTTTACAATGGTTTCCTGAAGCCATTCGGGCAATTGAGTATCGTTTGCCCCCCTAAAATCAGAAAAAATACCCGGAAAAACTGAAAACAATAAAGTTATTCCACCCACAATATACAGGGAGTATTTTAAATACTTTAATTTTTCACCATCAGATATTTTGTTGTATGTTATTTTATACAAAGCGAAAATTGCCATCAACGGAATACCAAAGTCAATAAGCACATAAATCATTTTTACATCCCTAAACTTATTGTACCATGGAAAATGCTCCATAAAAAGCTCGGTTAATGGCATAAAATGTTTCCCCCAGCCTAACATCAAAGCCAAAATCATCATAGATAGAAGCCACCACTTTTTTGGCCCTTTAATAGCAAAAAGGGCAAACACAAAAAGAAAAATACTGATTGCGCCCAGGTATATGGGCGCTGATGAGGCATACTGCGGGCCATGATAAAGGGGCAGTTGCTTTATAATTTCTTTGGCTCTGGCAGCAGGTACATTGTTATTTCTTAAGAACTTATAACTTTCTGAGTTGGTTGAAAGCTCCCCACTCATAGAGCCCCCTTTAAAATTGGGGATTAGAAAGGTCATGGTTTCGCCAACCCCATAGCTGTAGCGGGTTGCATATTCCAAATCGAGGCCAGCCTGTTTTTTATTGTTTTCAAATTCAAGTTCAGAACCACCGCGCATAGAATGTTTGCCATATTCATATACCGACCACAGCCGGCCAAAATTTGACCCAATTGCTAACAATACCGGAATAAGCAGGGTAAATGAAATAATAAAAAATTTCTTTAATTCTTTATTTTTAAAGTTGACAACAAATTCAACAATAACAAGCATTAATCCGCCAATAGCAGTGTAATACGTAATTTGCGGATGATTAACCGAAATTTGAAGTGCCAGGAAAATACCGAATAAAACTGCCCCCAGCCTTAACTTACCATGATAGGCAGCATAGAGGCTGGCCAGGGTAGGTGCCAGGTAACCTATAGCCATAACCTTTGAGTTATGGCCTGCCTCCATATACATAAAAGTAAAAGTACAAAACGAGTAAGCTATCGAACCCACCATGCTAATCCAGGGATTAAACCCAAAAAGCAAAAAAGCAAAATAACTACCAATAAGCAATAAAAATAAAAAGCTGGCCGGCCTTTTTATAAAGTTAAGTATACGATGAAAAATTTTTATATGCGTTCCCTTATAATAAGTACTGATTAAAAAGGACGGCATGCCACCAAACATGGAATTGGTCCAAAGGGCTTCTTCACCAGTTTCCTGCCTAAAGTCTTTGATTTCTTTTGACATACCCAAATAATGGGAACGGTCTGACTGGTTTAATGTTTTATTTTGAAGTTGTGGTGAGAAATAAACCACAGATAATATAATAAAAAATAACACAGATATAATATGTGGCCATATTCTTTTAAACATATTCTTCATTTTATAACATTTTCATTAATTTTTGGACAAATATAAAATTTAATTTTGACTTGGGTATGCATTATTATGATGAACCTTTATTCACTTCGGATAGCTTGATATTATTGTATTGGAAGTAAATTCCGAGCTTTTTATGAATAATTTGGGCATTATAGACGAACTCTACTTAAATTTTATTTGTGATATATTATCCTTCCAGTGTTTTGGGTTTTTCCATTTATGCCATGCGCCTTTCAGGCGAATTATTTCGATGGGATCATAAAACCTGAAAAAATATAACAAGATGGGGAAAATGATTACAAGCAGCAATTTAATGATAAGTCTGGAGATAAAGTCCATGGAATTCACAAAGATGAAAGAAACAATCACAATGGCACCGGCCAGCATGGTCATCAGTATAATTTTTTTTATTTCGTAAGGGACATAATAATGTTTTTGGGCGAAATGATAAATGAAAATAAAAAAGAGAATCTGTGTTGTAAGAGTTGCACTAGCGGCCCCAAATGTTCCGAAAGACGATACCAAAAGAATATTGATGCCAATATTCAGGATAGAAACAAGTATCATTAGGGAAGAAATGATTTTCGTTTTCTTTTCAATGATCAATCCAAAATTGGCATTTCTTCTTAATAATTCAAATAACTGGGCAAAGCATAAGATTGGAACGAGCTGATAAGCGCTCCAATAGTCAGATTTTTGAGCCACAACTTTAATTACTTCCTGACTAAAAAGAGAAAGAATCAATAATAAAAGTACAAAACCAAAAGCGGTATAAGTCATTATTTTGGAATAAAATCTTTTATTATCAGGTTTATCCATCATCTGAAATTTCAGGGGCAACAGTGCCGAGGCCAGTGAATTGATTATAAATATTTTTAAGACATTGGCAATTTTGAATCCCAGGGAGTAAAGCCCCATTTCCTCCATCCCAGCAATGTACCTGACCACATACCTGTCGGTGACTGTAAGCAATACACTACTTATTGAAGAAATGGCCAGGGGATAACTGAAGGCTATCATTTCTTTCAGGATGCTGCGTTCAAAAACAGGAACGATATTGTTAATGATTACCCTTATATTAAATAGTAAAGCAATAATAAAACCTATAATCTGTGCTTCTATAATACCTTCCACACCTTTTTTTAAACCCACAATGAAATATATAGTAAGGATCAGGGTAACGATCAGCTTGATAATATTGGTAGTACTATAAAGCATGGCTCTGCGCTGAAGTCTGATCAAAGCCAATACTAACCTGCTTATGATCTGTAAAGCAGCGCTTATTAACAGCAAGATGAAAACATAGGCATATTGTTCCGAATCAAGCAAAGAGCGGGAGAATGAGCCGGCAAAGGGAGAAAACAGCAGGATCATAAACAAGGAAGTACAAACAAGGGAAACCAAAACAGTAAAAAAGATGGATTTTTGCTTGTCTCTGTAATGTTTGTCCCAATACCAACGGTTTAAAGCCTGAAATAGTGAAACACTGAACGCGGCGATCAATATCTGTATGGTGATCTCTATTGTCCCTAATACCCCGTATTCTGCTAATGTAAGCTTTTCAGTATATAAAGGAAGCAATATCAGCCCGATGATCTTTGTGGAAATAATACCAAGACTGTATATGAAAGTGTCTTTGGTGGCAAGTTTGATGTTTTTGAGC
>CAYFUP010000023.1:0-23247 GCA_964346235.1 uncultured Bacteroidales bacterium
CGTGCCCTTCGTGGTCAATTCTTCTACGTGCCCTTCGCGGTTAAATTCGCTTCTGAGATTTTAATAATGATGTTTAATCCCTTTCATGATAAATCAATACCGGCAGCGAAGCATGCATCAAAAGCTTCTTTGTTGAACTTCCTTCCAGGATGCGATCCAGAAAACTCTTGTTTTCCTTCAGCATTACAATCAGCTGAGCATCCAGCTCACCAGCAAAATCATCAACCTTCTCAATGCCTTCACTGGTCATCGTTACCTGGACTTCTATATGTTCATACCCCACTTTTTCCCTGATCATTTCCTGGAATCCTACCTGCTTGGCCTTCACATTAAAATCCTCATTTTTTACTATGTGCAAGGCATGTATCTTGGCTCCATACACGGCTGCCAGACTGCTTAATCGCTTTAGCGTGCCAATATCTTCTTCATGATAATCTGAAGCATAGACAATTTTTCGTATTGACCCGTATTTTGATTCTGCTGGAACAACCCATACCGGACAGGGCGCTTCCCTGACAATTTTGTTGGTATCTTCACTGATAAACCTGGAAAAAATATTTTCATGGATTTTTCCGGTCAGCATGATGTAATCATTTTCATCTTTTACTTCCTCCAGCACCTTCTGCGTATAAAACCCTACTTCGGTTTTTGTTTCAAGGGGAGGAAGCTTTTCCTTATATTTTTCCTTCAGCTGTGCTTCCATCCGGCTAAATGATTCTGCTGACTGTTTCTTCATTTCTTCTAATAATTCAACCGAAACCTCCGGATTAGGAATGGTATCATGGGTGCCATAGCCCACACTGTAATCATAATTGTCAATTACATGCAATAACCGCATGGGGTAACCGAAGTCTTTTGCGATCTCAATGCCATATGCAATGGTATTTTCTGAAATTTCTGTAAAATCTATGGGAATAATTATCCTTGCCATAACTCAAACCTTTTAATCTATTATATTTCTATCCTATTTCATTTTTTTTGTAGAATATATTCACCACTTTGTAGAATTTTAGCCCATTTCATGATAAACCACTACCGGCAGATTGGCCGATAGTATCATCTCCTTGATTTCATTGCTTCCGATGATCTCCTCAATAAGCGGCCGGTCTTCTTTCATAATGGCTATCAATTCTGCATGAATCTTCCGGGCAAACTCATTGACAAACTCATAACCTTTCCCTCCTTTTATTGTTTGAAAATCAATAAGTTTATATTTCAATTCCCTTTTTGCCAATTCTTCAAAACCAATATTCCTTATTTTTTCTTCAAAGTCTTCTGCCGCATTTTCGTTAATGGCGAAAATCTGGGCATTATATATTGTTGCCAGGCTGGCCAAATGCCTTAATGCATCAATGTCATTTTTTTTCATTTGAGGGGCATAGACAATCTTGTTTAACTGCCTGTACTTAATATTTTCAGGGACTATACATACCGGGGATTGGGATTCATTCAAAATCCTGCCTTCCGAAGCCTTCATATCCTTCTTTAATAATCCTTTTTCCTGTTCTCCAACCAGCAATAACAAATAAGTGGATTCCATTTTGGATAATTCGATCATCACATCGGCAAATACGCCGCTTTTTAACGTGACCTGTATCTTCGGACGGGTCTCAAATCTTTTTTCAATTTCCAGTAATAATTCTTTAAACAGTACTTTTGTTTCTTTTTCAATTTGTTCTTTATCCGGTAAATTGGTATTCATCCCCCGATAAGGCTGCAATTCAGGATGGTATTTCAAATCATCAATGACATAGATTAAATGCAACATTTTATTGATATCATTGGCCAGCTGCACCCCGTAAAAAACCACATTCTTGGAGGCCTTTGAAAAGTCGGTCGGTATAATGATGGTATCTTTCATGTTCTTTTGTGCTTTAATTGTTTTTTTAACTTTTTCCTTCGTATATTTCTAATACGACTGCTTCAAAAAATCTATTGGTTTATACCAATTTATGTACCTATAAAACCTTGCCAAAAAATAGGAATATATGTATATCAAATTCATTTACTGAGCCTTAAACTCAAATAAACAAATATCATGAAATTCAATTGTTGAATTAATAAGGTAATTTTCTACGATTTGTAGATATTCATTCCCAGTTCCTTCTGCTTACTGCCTTACTACCTACTGCCTACTTCTTACTTCTTACTGCCTACTGATTTACTGCCTACTGCTTACTGGATGCTGATTACTGAATCACTACTCACTACTCACTGCTCACTGCTCACTGCTCACTGCTCACTGCTCACTGCTTATTGCTTACTGTCTGTTGTTTACTACGTACTGCCTTCTGCCTATTGTCTTACTCACTTACCAACTTACCAACTTACTAACTTACCAACTTTCCTTCTCCAAAACCGCTTAATATTCGCCACTGTAATGGCATGCTTCGAAGTTCCTTCCATTCCCAGCAGGAATGCGATGGGACGATATTCGGGAATGTTTTCAAAAATGATTTTCAATACGGCAAGGGAAGGAACAATGACCAGCATTCCCGGGATACCCCATACCATGGCTGCTGCAACCAGTCCTATGATGATAAAAAAGGGATTGATCTTAACATGGTTGCCTACAATATTGGGGGTTAAAATGTTGTTTTCGGTAAACTGAACCAAGGCAAACAAAGCAATCACCTTAAAGGCATCGGTGGGATCCTCGCCGACAAGCAAGGTAAATAGCAACGGAACCGCCCCGCCAAGCAAGGTTCCGAAATAAGGAATAAAATTAAAAATGGCTGAAATGATGCCGAGGGCAATCGCATATTTTATTCCGATGATATAAAGACCAGTGGAGTTGATGACGCAAAGGATTCCAACAACCACCAATACGCCGCCCATGTAATTGGATGCCACTTTTGAAACATCACGGAGGATTTTAATGATCTTCCTTTTGTTTTCTTCTCTGGTGAGCTTCAGAATAAAATAGGCAAACTTGGTTCGGTAAAAAAGGAATAAAAAAACATATACCGGCATGATCCCGATTTTGAAAAGGGTCCCGGTGGTGGCGGTAAACAGATTGTTAAATGCCATGGTACTGGTATCAAACAGATACCTGACATTGTCCTTTAAAAATTCCTCTATCGTGCCTGCTTCCAGATTGGAAAACCGTTTAAAATTGCCCAGCAGGGTTTCTACGTTCCTGACGGCTTTATTCCTTAGTTCAGGCAAATCACCAATCATCCGATCTAATTGGTTGTATATAAACAGGAAGCCCATGCCTAAAATCAGAATAGCCAGCAATATGGAAATAATATTCGCCAGAATTCTCGGAATTCCAAACTTTTCAAGCGAATTGGCAAACGGATACAACAAATAGGCCAGCAAAACCCCGAAAAATATGGGATATAAAAAATCCCGCGCTACAATCATTCCATACAAAAACAGAATAATGCTTAATAAAACAAACGCTACTTTAACATATAACGGGTATCTCTTCATCAATCATTTACTTTTAAGTTTTTCAAAATTATACAAATAACCTTATTTTGGCATCATATTAGCGTACCAATATAAAAAACGATGACCTTCAAATATTATTCCTGATGATCAAACGCATGAAAATCCATTTAGGGCATTTAAGAAAACTATCCAATTATTCTAAAGTGGTTCTAAAAAGGCGCCAGGAATAAGGCATGCGAAGCTTAAGTTCCAGGAGTTTACTGGTCGTAAATGACTGGTGCTTAAGGTGAGCATAACGCAGTTATTGACGTTTTCTCAGAACCACCAATAGCTAAACAGATTTATAAAGAAATAGGTCAAGCAAAGATGTAATTTTATGTTTGGAAAGAAAAAAGCAGGTAAAAAATTCAACAAATTAATCGGAAAAGAGCAATTGCTGGGAAACGCCAAAATATCCAGAAGGGATTCCCCTAAGTCGAATGAGGCTAAAAAGACAAAACAACTTAATGAACAGCTTTACGATATTTTTGAAACCTCTCCCATAGGTTACTTCATATACGATAAACACTTCAGGATAAAAAAGGTCAACCAAAAAGGAACCAAAATATTTAAGCTGAACAAGGAAGAATTAACTCATAAGCATTTACCACATTTCATTGCTGATGATTTTCAGGATATTTTTAAGTATCATATTAATAAACTTCTGGAAACAAAAGAGATCCAACATTGCGAAATCAAAGTAATTCCCCCGGAGGAGAAACCCCTGCACCTTTTTTTTCACAGCAACCTGATTGAAGATAAAAAACATACTTATATCCGATCTGCATTTATTGATATTTCAGACCGTGTGCAGATGGAGTCTTCACTGCGGGACAGCGAAGAAAAATACCGTTTGATTACTGAAAACGGCGATGCCCTGATTTTTGAACTTGACCAGGATAACAACATCATCCTTTCCAATGATTCATTTAAACAACGTTTCGGTCTGTCTGAAAAAATGGAAGATACCTCCATCATCTCCCGCATCATGCATGCTGATGATTATATGGCACTAAAAAAAGTCACCCGGAAACTATATCAAAAATACTTTTTACCGGAGAATAAAACCTGGAAATTCAAAGACAAAAACGGAGAATGGCTCACCTTCAAATGTTCATTGAGTGTGAACCTTGATTCATATGGAAATAAAAGTTTGCTTATTATCGCCAATGATATCACCGAACAGCTCAAGGCCCAGGAAAATTATAAGAAAACCAATGAATTATACCGTTCATTGATTGACAGCATTCCAAACATGAACCTGTACATGTTTGATAAAGACCTCAGAATCATTCTGGCCGACGGGGATGCCATCCGGCAGCAACGTGACTCCAATACGCCTATTCTGGGCAAAACCCTATCTGATATATATTACAAGGAAAAGGACAGGGAGCTTAAAGAATACCTGAATAACCTCTTTCAAATCGCCATTGAAGGGGAAACCGCTTCTGCAGAATACCAGCATGAGAACAATTTCTATCATGTTAATATCCTGCCCATCTCAAATAATGCGGATTATAACGGACTGGCCATTATCCGGAACATTACAGAACACAAAAACATTACCAGTCAGCTTGAAGATGCCAAAAATCAGGCCATAAAGGCCAATGAGGCCAAAAGCAAGTTCCTGGCCAACGTGAGCCATGAAATACGAACACCCATGAATGCCATCATCGGTTTTTGCGAGCAGCTTAGCAAAACCGCTTTGAATAAGCAACAAAAAAATTACAACAACTATATTTATCAATCTTCCAACCATCTGCTTTCAATCATCAATGATATGCTCATCATTTCTAAAACAGAAAGCGGTAAAATGGTGCTGGAAAATGTTGATTTCAACATCAACGACCTTTTTTCGGAAGTATATCATATTCTTGAAGAAAAAGCAGATGAGAAAGCCCTGAGTTTTAATCATTTTTCGGATGACCAGGGCATCGAATGGATACGCGGGGATCCGGCAAGGTTAAAACAGATCCTCATTAACCTGGTGAACAATGCCATAAAATTTACTGAAAAAGGTTCTGTGAACTTCAGTTTCAAGGTGTTGAACGATAAACAGGAAACTGTTAAATTAAAAATACTTGTTGAAGATACCGGCATTGGCATTCCGAATGATAAAATCAGGGAAATTTTCGAAGAATTTAAACAACTGGATTCCAGGAGAATCAGGCAATATGCCGGTACCGGACTGGGCTTGTCAGTGGTGAAAAAACTGGTTGAACTTCTCCATGGAAGCATTTCGGTTGAAAGCAAAATCAATCAGGGGACAACATTTAAAATCATCATTCCTTATGAAATGGGAAAACCGGTAACTCAGGTCAATAGCGAGGATTGGCAGGCCAGGCAGGATTTAACCGGGAAGAAGGTGCTGCTGGTCGAGGATGATGAAATGAACGCCATCCTCGGTCAAACAATATTGCAGGATTTGAATGCTTCGGTTGAACTGGCATTCAACGGTGATGAAGCCATCGAAAAATCTAAACATAAAAAATATGATCTCATTTTGATGGATATCCATATGCCAACCATCAGCGGAAATGAAGCGGCCCGGGAAATCAGACAAATGCCGGATAATCCCAACAGGTCTGCAAAAATCATCGCTCTCACAGCCAATGTGGTGGAAAGTGAACTTCAAAAATTTCTGAATGACGGCATGGATGATTATTTTCTGAAACCTTTCAAGGAAAAAGATTTGTATCAGAAACTTCGGGAATGGCTGGGTGTGGGAGACAGTAAGCAGGAGACAGTAGGCAGTAAGCAGAAGGAAGAGGACAGTAGGCAGGAGACAGGAGGCAGTGGGCAGGAGGAAGAGGTGAGTGGGCAGGGGACAGGGCCATTGTTTGACATGGCAGATCTGAAAGATACGGCCAAAGGAAATAAGGATTTCATCCATAAAATGCTGGACCTGTTTATCAGTAATACGGAAACAAACCGCCAAAAGCTGGAAAATGCCCTGCTTGAAAACAATTATAAAAAAATCGGAGAGACAGCCCATAAAATGATTGGTTCATTCCGGCATATGAGGGTAGCTTTTCTGAATGACCTGATAGCCCTGGAAAATAAAACATTGCACCAAGGTGATGATAGCAACGTTCGAGAATTAACACAAAAAATTTTGGAGAATACAGCCCAATTAATTCAAGAAATCAAGCATGAAAAATACAGACTGGCATGATCAATGGAAAACAGCATGGCAAATTTCAAAGGATGCCATTCCGTGATTTGGTGAGCCTTTTATTTGGTTTATAGACCCTTTTTTCTCAATATTTATATTTTTGCATGAACCCCTCATCAACAACTGTTTACAAAAGAATATGAGAAAACCATGAGGGCTGCATACGGTTTGCAAAAAAGTTGGTTGTAGAATCGTTAAATAGATTGATATTCAATATTTTAAAAGAATGTTTATCACAGATGAACGGTAATCAACACCCGTTTACAAAAGGAAATGAACCAAGTGTGATTTCATTATTGAAGACAAACGGGCTTGCGGGCTCACAAAAGGTAAATAAAAATGAGGGCTCCATAGGGTTTGAAACATGAAAGTTCGTTATAAAATTTATCATAAAATTGAAATTTAATGGTTTACATTAAAATTTATCTCATATGAACAAATGGCCATAACAATTTTGTTGATTCATTATTAAACGTTTTATATGTAATTTAGTGCCATTAAGATGATTGCCACTAATGAATACTTATACCTTTTGAGGATAGCTCCACCAGGGTTCGAAAAAAAATATGAATTGTGAACGATTATTGTAATGGAATAAAAATTAACATTAAAAAATATCTCCCATGAGTAAAATCCTGATCATTGACGATGACACCTACTTATGCAATCTGCTGCAACATTACCTTCAGGGACAGAACTTTAAGGCAGATGTGGCATATACGGGGAAAAGCGGACTGGATAAAATCAAAAAAGAAACCTTTGACCTGGTGCTTTGCGATTTCAGGCTTCCCAATACGGACGGTGCGCGCATGCTCCCGGAAATTAAAAAAATCAATCAATCCGTTCCCGTCATTATCATAACCGCCTATGCTGATATAAAAATGTCAGTGAAGCTTATTAAAATGGGGGCTGTGGATTATGTGACCAAACCCATCCAGCATGAGGAAATTGTTCATCTGATCAATCAGACCATCAAAGGCAATCAGCAGGGCAGCAAGGATAAAGTGTTAGCGGATGATTTCATCATGGGTGAAAGTCCGCAGATTAAAAAAATCCTCCATCATGCCGAAATGGTTGCCCCAACCGATATGACTGTTTTGCTTCAGGGAGAAACCGGTTCGGGAAAAGAATACATTGCCCGCTATATTCATAACAAAAGTGAACGCAGCTCAAAACCCTTTATCGCCCTGGACTGTGGAGCTATCCCTAAAGAGCTCGCCAACAGCGAATTGTTCGGCCATATCAAAGGCTCTTTTACCGGCGCCATCAAAGATAAAAGCGGGGTGTTTGAAGAAGCAAAAGGGGGTACTTTATTTCTGGACGAAATCGGTAACCTGCCCCATGATGTGCAGATGAAACTGCTGCGTGCCATCCAGGAAAGAACAATCAGCCGGATTGGCGACAATAAAAACATTCCGGTGGATGTGAGAATTATTGCCGCTACCAATGAAGACCTCTTCGAACACGTCCAAAACAAAACATTCAGGGAAGATTTGTTTCACAGAATAAATGAATTCAAAATAGAAATCCCCCCTCTTCGCAGCCGGAAAAAGGACATTCTGATTTTTGCGGAATACTTTAAAGACCTGGCCAATCAGCAATTAAACAAAAACATTGCGGAGTTCGACGAAGAGGTAAAACAAATTTTCACTCATTATAAATGGGACGGCAACATCAGGGAGCTTAAAAATGTCATCAAAAGAAGTACCTTGCTGGCTGAAGGAGAGTGTATTAAAAAAGAACACCTGCCGGGTGAAATCATTAACTTCAGAAATCATGATAATCATGAGATGGATGATGATCCCAATGAACTCAGCCTGAAAAGTGCTTCCAACAAAGCCGAGCGGGAAATCATCCTGAATGCCCTCACCGAGGCCCACTTCAACAAGTCCAAAGCCGCCAAAATCCTCAACATCGACCGGAAAACGCTGTACAATAAAATCAAACAGTTTGATATTGAGCTGGATTAATCAATTTGTCAGAAATATATTATCCTTGAATTTTAAAAAGCCCTAAAAGATTAAGGTCATGTTGACAGAAGACCCCCGTTGTATTCTGATCATTGAAGATGAATTGTTGATTGCAAAAGACATTGAAACAACCCTTAATGAGGCAGGTTATCAAGTTTCAGGGATTGCCGGTACGTGAAAGAAGCAATAAACCTTTTAACGACAAGCAATTGCTTACTTCGGTCAAGATGGCATTCCGGCATTTCAATAAAGAAAGCATAAACCGTCTTGATCTGTTAAGCCACAGGGAAAAAGAAATTGCAAAGCACCTAACAGACGGACTCAGCAATAAGCAAATCGGAGAAAGCCTGTTTATTTCAGAAGATACTGTGAAAACCCCTTTCGTTAGAATAATATGTTGGTTTTCTCACGCTTTTAAAGTGTCTGTTCAGAAAGTGCCAATTGCGAGGCTTGCGAAGCCACCAAAAACGGAGTTTACTATTCGTAAATGAGTGTTTTGGCGGCAAGCGTAGCGAAGCAAGTGGTACCATATGGTCAGATACTATTTACATCATTGGGTAACTTACCTTATAAGGGACAATGCCCCGGTCGGACAAGCTTCGGCGACAATCACGGCGGTTTTTGCCAGTCCGTTTTTCAATTCTTCATTAAACGGAACCCCCACTTCCACATCAAAGCCCCGGCCTATGAAGGTCAGCCCCAGCTCTTCCTTATAACGGGCAGTCAACCGAACACAGATGCCACATTTAATGCACTTGCCGGGTTCATAGACCACTACATCTTCCTGGATGAACTTTTTGACGGGTTTCCTTTGGGAATAATCAAAACGTTTTTGCCTGGCCTGGTAATCATCGGCAAAATCCCTGAGCTTACAATTATCTATCTTTCTGCAGTCGCAATGCATGCAGCGGGATGCTTCATTGACCATTTCACGCAGGGTGAATCCTTCTGTCAGGCCCTTTTTGGGACCGAATCGCTTAAATTCTGTGGATTCTTTCAGGTATTCCGGAAATTCATCCTGGATAAGTTTCCCAAATTTCGAATTGAATTTTTTCTTTTTCCCGTTTACTTTTTCTCCATGTAAATACTGCATGATGGAATAAGCGGCATCTTTGCCCTGACCAAGTGAACGAATGGCCATTTTAGAGGAACGCGTCACATTGCCCACCGCAAAAACATTCTCCCGGCTGGTCTGAAAAGTGGTCTTATCAACCGGCAGTTGCTTTTTGCCGGATGTTTTTCGTGCCGCTGTTCCGGAATCCTGACTTTGAGTTTTATCCGTGTTTTGATCTTTGTGCGCTTTCCCGGCATTCTGGACAGCAGATTGACTGGCAGCTTTGTCAGCTCCAGCTTCTCTTTCTTCACCGGTATTCGTCCGGGCATTTCCATCTTGTTTTGTTTCTTTTGACTGATGCGTGTTTCCAGGGGAACCTTTTTCGTTATTTTTGGGAAATCCATCCAGCCAGTCCCCTACCTCATCATAGTAATCCCCGGTGGCAATCACCACGGCATCATATTCAGCCACCAACCGGTTAAAAGTTTCCCGGTCAACCGTTGTGTTCTGACGAAATTGCACCCCCATATCTTTGATAAACTGAATTTCCCGGTCCAGCACATCCTTTGGCAACCGGTCTTCCGGAACCGCATAGCGCAGGTTTCCGCCCGGCTGCTCATGCTGATCAAAAATTTCGCAGACAATCCCTTCCAGCTGCAGGTAATAAGCAGCTGCCAGTCCACCGGGTCCAGCACCAATAACCGCCACTTTTTTGTCCTCCGCCATAGGTTTGATTCCGGTAAGTGGTTGAGCGCTGCCGGAGGTATCATTCTCAGCCATTACCTTGCCGGATTGTTTCCTTTCAAAATCTGGTTTTCCATGATCCCCGGCATACCTTTTCAGCAAACAAATGGAGACCGCTTCGTCGATAGGTTTTCGCTTGCAGGCCCCTTCGCAGGGGGCCGGACAGATTCTTCCCAATACAGCAGGTAATGCAATGTCTTTACGCACCACTTCCAGGGCTTTGTCCATTTCTCCTGCTTCGAGCAGGCGATTCATGAGCGGGATATTCATGCCGGCCGGACAGGCAATGGTGCAGGGCGCTTCGCAGTCTCCGATATGCTCGGACAAAAGCAATTCCAAACCGGTTTTCCGGGCTTCGGTGATTTCTTCGTCATCCGTTACAACCTCCATCCCATCATACACTTTATGGGAACAGGAAGGATACAAGCGGCCCGATTTATTGTCCTTGACCAGGCATATCATGCAGGAGGTAAAATGCTCAATCCCTTCATAATAACATAATGCGGGAATGTCCAGTCCAGCCTGCCTGGCTGCTTCCAGCACAGAAGTTCCCTCTTCCACCCTGTATGCCTCGTTATTGATTTTGATATTGACCATGGTTCTTATTAATCCATTATTTCTGTTTATCTGTATCCCTATTCTTTGCTGCTTAGTGATTTTATTCTCCCTCATTCCACCGTTATCGCATCTTCCGGACAAACCTGCCTGCATGAATCACATTTGATGCATATTTCCGTATCTATTTCATGTTTTTCATGGGGTGCAAACGATATCGCCTCCACCGGACAATGCTGGGCACAAATGGTGCAACCTATACAATGGTCATTAACGGAATACCTGATTAAGTCCTTGCATTTCCCGGTCGGGCACTGACCCTTGATATGGGCTTCATATTCTTCCCTGAAATATCTCATCGTGGAAAGTACCGGATTCGGTGCAGTCTTTCCAAGTCCACACAAGCTTCCTTTTTTCACCCATTCTGCCAACTTCTCCAGTTCATCTAAGTCTCCCGCTTTGCCCTGACCTGTAGAAAGCTTATCCAGGATATCCATCATACGCTTGGTGCCTACCCGGCAAAAGGTGCATTTCCCGCAGGATTCATGTTGTGTAAACGATAAAAAGTACCGGGCCATATCCACCATGCAGTCAGTATCATCCAGTACTACCAGTCCCCCGGATCCCATCATGGCCCCTATCTCCGTCAATGAATGAAAATCAATCGGCGTATCCCCCAGCCAACTTGGAATGCAGCCTCCTGAAGGGCCTCCTATCTGAACGGCTTTAAATTCCCGGTCATTGGCAATGCCCCCTCCTATCTTTTCCACCACTTCCCGGATGGTGATTCCCAGGGGAACCTCAATGAGTCCACCACGGTTGATTTTTCCCGCCAGGGCGAATACTTTGGTACCATGACTGTCTTTGACACCAATCTTTGAAAAATGCAGGTTTCCTTTTCTTAGAATATAAGATATCTGGGCAAAGGTTTCGGTATTGTTCACCAGGGTGGGTTGTCCCCACAATCCTTTCTCTGCAGGAAACGGCGGTCGCACTGTCGGAAATCCCCGGTCTCCCTGTATGGACGCAATCAGGGCAGTTTCTTCCCCGCAGACAAAAGCGCCGGCTCCTTCTACAATTTCTATATCAAAGTCAAATCCTGAATCCAGGATATTCTTTCCGAGGTATCCCTTTTCCCGGGCTTTTTCCAGGGCAGTCCGCACCCGCTGCACCGCCAGGGGATATTCCGCACGTATGTAGAAAAAGCCTTTTGAGGCACGGATGGCATAAGCGCCTATCAGGATGCCTTCGATGATACGAAAGGGATATGACTCCAGGAGCATCCGGTCCATAAAGGCGCCGGGGTCTCCCTCATCCCCGTTGCATATCAGGTATTTCGTCTCGCTTTCCTTTCCGGCCACCAGCTCCCACTTCTTGTATGTCGGGAATCCGGCCCC
The DNA here is from genome assembly GCA_964346235.1 of uncultured Bacteroidales bacterium. Taxonomy (GTDB): domain Bacteria; phylum Bacteroidota; class Bacteroidia; order Bacteroidales; family CAYFUP01; genus CAYFUP01. Next base: position 12,334 of record CAYFUP010000023.1, read on the forward strand.
ACCTCGCCCCCTGATACCGCTTTCCTTCACTTCTGCGATGATCGCTTCTGAAGATAGCTTCAAAGCCTTCTTCAGACCGATAAAACCGCCTAGCTGAATGAATTCATCAATGTCCAGGGGATTTAACACGCCTCTGGATTCGGTAGCAATGGGAACCTGGTTTTCTAAGAAAGCACTGACATTTTTCTCCCTGACATCAATGGAATACTTTTCAAGTCCTTCCCAGTTTTTGTCGGTCAACACATTTTCCAGTCCGCTTACCAGGCCTTTTTGCAACTTCCGGAAAAAACCCTGTGGCTGAAAATGCTTATTAACGATGGTTTCAACATCATCCGGCTTAACCTTTGCATATAGCCTGGAGGGCTTTTTGTTGGGAATCACCTCCACGAGTGGCACCTGGTGGCACATTCCCACGCAACCTACATGTTTCATTTGTATGTTCAACTGATTTTCCTGGATGGATTGATCCAGGGCTTGGCGTATGTCTTCACTGCCACTGGCCATGCAACATGATCCCAGTCCGATTCGTATCTCTCCCTGTATCTCCTCTCCTTTGCTGGTCCTGTATTTTTTCTCTGTACCGGGTTTCTGATTCTCAAAATCATGGATGATATCTTTCACCTGTCCGGATTGCACATGCCCGTATGTAATGTTGTCTATCTGAACCACAGGTGCCAGCGTACAGCAACCCAGGCAACTCACTTTATCAACGGTATATTTGCCTTTGTCATCTGTCATCCTGCCTTTCCCAATCCCCAAACCCCGTTTAAAGGCATCATGGACCAGGGTGGAACCTTTCACATGACAGGCGGTTCCAACACATACTTTTACAATGTGATCCCCTACCGGCTCAAGCCGGAACTGCGAATAAAAACTGGCCACTCCCATGATCTCTGCAGGGGTGATCTCCGTGTTATCACAAACATGTTTCAAAGCTTCCTGCGGAAGGAAGTTATAAGTATCCTGTACAGCCTGTAAAATGGGGATTACTGCGCTTTTCTGCTTTCCCTTTGACCGGATAATATGATCGATTTGTTGTAATTCAATATTCATGACAAAGCTCCATTTTATTTCAAAAGTGACCGGGGACAATGCCCCATGATCTTCATGGCTTTAAAACGTACTTGTGGAAAACGTATTACGTTAACCAAAATGAATCCTTCTACTCTTTTCCAATGCAATACAAATTATTTTTTCCCCGCAGGTAAATGCGGTTTTCCATAAATGCCGGGGTAGCAAATACGTCCTCCCCAAGTTGCGGTTCCCCAACCAGGGAAAAGGTTTCGTCCACCTCCGCAATGTGCGCCACCCCTCCCATATCGATGACAAATAATTTTCCTTCTGCCACCATGGGGGAAGAATAAAAGCCGTGATCATATTCCTGCTCCCAGTATTTTTCCCCATTCTTTGCGTCATAACACACCAATACCCCATACGAGGTAACAATAAAAAGCAATCCTTCACTAACCACCGGACTGGAAACTTCCGGCAAATATTCCATGTTGTCCCATTCTATCTGGTAATCATTGTTGGTATTGATGGCTACCATGTTGGCATATTCATTGGCAGCATAAATATATCCATCACTGTATGCCGGCGAGGGGCCCACCTCTCCCATCATGCAGTCCACCTGCCACAATTCCTCCCCGTCGTCGAGTTGATATCCTGCGACAATGGGTGCAGCGGATAATACCAGCTGATAATTAGCACCTGACTCATAACTGCCGTCCACAGGCGCCAAAACCGGAGAAGCCCAGGAGATTCGGGCATCCCGTTCTCTTTGCCATTCAATGTTCCCGTTAAGCACATTCAGGGTGATGATTTCCCCGCCTTCATTGGTGTCATATTGGACAAAAAGTTTTTCTTTCCAGGAAATCAATGATGAAGAGTGGCCGTAATGATTGTCGGGAACCCCTAAGTTTTTCGCCCAAATCCGGTTTCCTTCCATATCAAAGGCAATAATATTACCGGTGGCAAATATGGCATAAACCCTTCTGCCGTCGGTGGTTAATGTGGGGGCAGCCAGACCGGTATCCTCGGTGGTATTCGGCACTGTGGATGGCGAACCGGGAATATTGTCCACCGCCCGCTCCCATAACAATTCTCCTGTATTACGGTGATAACAATACACCACCCGGCTTTCTTCATCTCCTCCGGAAATAAAAAGCCTGTCGCCCCAGATCACCGGTGAATTATACCCTGGCTTTAATACCGGCGTCTTCCAGATGATATTCTCACCAGAAGCACCATCCCAGGTAGTCGGAATATTGGTATGATACGAAATTCCATTTCCAAAGGGACCTCGAAATGCATTGTGGTTATTTTTTATTTCTGAAACGGCAGGAAATCCCGTTTGCCCATCTGCCTGATTATCTGCTCCTGTGCCTTCCTGTCCCTGCACTGCCTGTGGCTGTTGACCGGTTTGTCCACCGGAAACCTGCTGTCCCCCTGCAGTCCCTTCCGCAGTTCCCTGTGCCTGACCCCCTTCTGATGTCCCAGGCGAGACAGCTGATTGTCCCGCTCCGGTTCCACTTCCGGTTGATTTCCCAGACTGCTGTGCATCCTGCATTCCGCCGGATTGTGGCTGATCGGCCCCGCTGCTTTCTCCCCCTTCTCTAACGTCAATCACTTCTATCTGATCATCCTCGGGGGCTTCCTCCGCAGTTTGAGCGATTTTTTCCGCAGAATAGGAAACATACGCACGGTTTGACAAAACAGCCGCCAACAGTGAAAGAATTAAAAACACAGCACCGGCTCCCAGCACCCATTTTCTGGCCAGTATTTTTCGCAGATTTTCATTCTCAAGCTGTTCGTCAGGAGACTCAATTCTGGCCGTCAGGGCATAATAAATCCTTAAAGAAAACACCAAGACAATGCTGAAAAACAATAACAAATAGCCCCCGGTCTTCACCTGCCATTGCGCATTGAAATAGGCCTTCCGGGCCAGCAAATCATAACTCCTGATTTCCTCTATCAAAGCTTCATTGTTGGGCTCATCCGAAAGCCTTTCCACCAAAGCTTCAATGGTTTTGCTTTCCGTTGGATCATGAGTACGCAACTGATAATAATTGATGAGGAGCAACAAACTCACAAAAATTGCCATGATGCCTGAAATGACGGCAATGTTTCTGGATAGTCTTATTTTTTGTTCTTTGTTCACTTTGCTATATTTTTTCCGTTAGGGCTTTTGATTTCTTTATGTCTTCACAACTTAATTTCCGGATTAAAAGCACAGGGTTAATATTAATCGTGTTCAGGTCACTACTTTTTCACCGGGCAGTATTCCATGCAACGGCCACAACTGATGCAATTTCCTTTATGGGGATGATAATCTTCTTTTTTTCTGAATATAAACTGATTCAGGAAGAATATCGAGATGGCCAATCCTAAAAATCCCCCCAATATCCATCCCCCCTCGTAAAACATTCGCCTTATCTCCCCAGCTTCTTCGGTTAATGATTCCATGGACTGGCCTGAGGCCATGAATGTTTCAATATCCAGGTTTGCGGTATTGTTTTTCATTTCAGGATGCTCGATGAGCAAATCGGCCAGGTGAACTTTCGGGTGAACTTTCGCAAAAAGTGCATGCGATTCCGAAATCAAATAACCGCCTGCCAATACCATGGCAGGAATAATGGCAGCATAGGCCATGAACTTTTTCACACTGGCCATACCAAGTTTCCTTTCCTCTCCTTTTGAAGGGGCTTCAATGGCATCAAACGGACAAGAATTGGTGCATAACTTACATTGTATGCATTTGGAAGGGGTAATGCTCAGGTGATATTTGGAAAACCTGGAAAACCAGCTCAGCAATACACCGTATGGACAGACAAAGCGGCAATATGGCCGGCCGACAAACATGCCTATTAAAAGAAAACTGATGCCAAGGACTATCAGATGAAACTCTCCCCCCATACGGAAAATGCCTACAAAAGGATCATACCTGCAAATGATAAAATCTGTCCCGGTCGCTGCAAAGAGGATGGCAAATCCCAGGTAAAGATATGGAAACAGTCCCAGGGCTTTTTGTACCCCTACCGGCACCTTGATGGGCCTTATCACAACCAGGTCCTGTATGACACCTAATGGACAAGCACCCCCGCAAAACACCCTTCCAAAAAACAGGGTAAACAGCAATGGCAGGGCAAAAAATGCCAATACGGGCAAGGATACAGAATAGTCTGCACTAAAAAGGGATAAAGCCACATTTTGCACCGACCCAATGGCACAGATGCATCCCTCCCGGTAAAAGCCAAAATAAAGCAGGGTGAAAACAGACAACCACAAGATGCCTTTTCTTGAACGGTTTCTTATGGCAAAATAGGTAGCCATTGACATGACCAAGAGCAGTACCAGCACATCTATATACTCCAGCTCAAGAGACCTTGGCTCAGGGGTTGAAGTATCCGGTTGTTCGTAACCTGATTCAAATTCCGGTTTGGGAAAACGTTGCTGGGAAAATGCATGAAAACCCGCCAGCTGTATGAAGATTAATACCAGTAAAATCAGCCCCTTCTTACGCATCTGCCTCCCCTTCTTTATTGACATAAGTAAAATTTCCTTTTATGGTATATGGATCATCCGCAGGCACCCGGCTGATAGCATCGGAAGGACATACCCTGGCAATGCTGCACTCATTGCAGTTGACACAAATGTCATGTCTTATCTGTAAATGCAGGGAACCATTGCCAAATGAAGAACATCCCTTCACGCACTTGCCGCATCCGATGCACAAATCCTCAATGATGATATATTCAAAATAGGGTTCTTCGATAAATCTTCTTTCGATGGCGGCCGTAGGGCATAACTGATTTTCTGCACCCGTTTCCAGCTCATTGGCATCCGGTTTAAAATACCCGCCGCATAAATCGCAATACCCGCATAAATCGTATGCATGCACGCATTTGACAGCGGAAGGCTTCAATACGCAAAAATCGGCACATCTTCCACATTGGGTGCACTTAAAGGGATCTATCTGCCAGACATATTCCTTCGATGTTGCCCTGCTGATGGCGGCGCCGCTTGCACCGGCCAGTGCAATTCCCATGGCCAGGCGAAATCCGTTTTCAATGAACTTCCGGCGATCAACTTTTTTATTCTTTTCCATGATCTTTCTCCTTTAGTGCTTGTGGTAAATGGCAATCGGCCAGTTGGCCGCAATTCCTGCAAAAGGGATTCACTTTGCACGGATCAGGATCCTTCGCATGCTTTCTGACAAGAAATCCGCTGACCAGCAAAAGAGCAGCCAATAAACCATATCTTAAAATACTTTCTATAAAACCTCTCCTGTTCATATTTTATCTCCGATTTATTTCTACTTATTTCTGTCTTTTTCCATCCCTCATTTCGGTTCAAAATAACGAACCATCTTTTTGTCAAAATCCAGCGCAATGATATTGCCGCTTTCATCAGTAGCCACCTCCGGAGCCCGTCCTTCATCTTTGAATTTTTTAGGGGGAGCCACCACCGCAATCAATTCTCCCTTTTTATCGTACTCCTTGATTCGCACCATGCCTTTTTCGCTGGTAATAAAATTCCCGTTTGGCGAAAAAGCAAAATGAGCCGGATTACAGCATCCGCTGAATCCTTTATAATTCATGGATGATTTACTCCATTTGTTTTCTAAATTCCCGTCTTCTGAATAATGTTGTAGTGCATGTATTCCGGGGTTTGTCGTCCAAAGTTCTTTTTCCTTATTCACCGCAATATCAAATTTGGCACTGGGTATTATAAATCCGTGCATGGCAGAACTTCCGGATACCCCCAAAAACTCCCCAAGCTTTTGTCCACCAATACTAAATGTTACAATCCTTCTGTTTCCGGCATCTGCAACAAAAACCGTATCTCCTTTTTTCGCAATGGAGGTGATGATGGATTTTTTTTTAAGTTTTTCGGACTCCTGAAGGGGTTCTCCGGCATGATTATATAGTGAGAAATAATTGTCATGGCCAATGAGGATATGCTGGTTATCCGTCACATGGATGCAACGGGCACTGTCATTAAGTTCAAACCGGTTTAGCTGAGTGCCTGTCAAATCAACGACGCGCACTGACCGGTCCGATATAATAAACATCCTGCCTTCATGATAGGTCAGGCCTTTTAATACATTCCCAGGTATTCTGAGTTGCTTGGTTTCCTTATAATGAATCACTTCTTCAGGTACTTCTTTGAATTCATCCACCTCATATTCATAAGGATTATCGGGCCGTTTATCCACCCTGGTGGATGAAAAATCAATGGTAACCAGCAATACTATGACTGCGGCCAGGGCAATGATTATTACGGCTATCCCTTTGTTCTTCATTTTTATATGCTATTATGTTATAAAACCCATTTCTGTTATTATCATCATTTTTGCGTTTGCCTTGGAGTTTCAATGTATGTTCCAATCTTTTTTGCTGCGCTATCTTTTCCCAATCAAATGCTGATATCAATACAAATCATGGTTTTCGAATCCCTAAGTACCATATAACCATCAGCAATCGCCAGCGGTGCCCAGGCATCATGGCCCCCCAAAACCTCAGCCTGATCCAGCTGTCTGTATTCACGGGTATTGGCATCAATGATGAACAATACCCCGTCATCTTTCAATAAATAAAACTTGCCGTCAGCGACCATGTAGGGCCCTAAACCAAAACGGTTGGTTTTTCCGCTTGACCAGATAATGTTTTGGGGGTTGTCCGGATGAACGCATGCCATTTGATTTCGCATGGCGCCTCCATCCTTGGGAAGTATTCCAAACAGATGATCCTGATAATATACAGGTGTCTGTTGCTCGGAAGCCAAACCCTCACTGGGCTTATATTCCTGAAGCACTTCCACCTGGTAATTTCCATTTCCCCCGCTCAGCTGAATCATCATGGCACCCGCCCCATATCCGGCAGTGAGGAATATTTTCCCATCCGGCATGCAGACAGCAGCAGGCGCAATCACAGAATGATCCCAGTCTGAGGATTGCCATAATAATTCCCCTTCCGGAGAAACTCCTGTCAATCCGCCAATGGCTGAATAAACGTACATTTTCTGGCCATTGAACGTATAAGGCATCACGGAAGAATGGGACATTTTCCATTCCTTTTCATTGGGGACCTCCCATAGTTTTTCTCCTGTTTCTATGTCCACTCCAATCATCAGGGCCTTCCCACCAGTAGCAATTACCGCCATCCCATCGTCAATCAACGGACACTGTCCGGTGTACCATAATGGCACTTCGCTTTCATACTCCTTTTCAATATCAATACCCCACATAAAATCTCCACTTTCACGTTCCACGCACATCACATGACAACGCGGTCCGATGGTCAGGACATAATCCTCGGTGACTGCCGGGACGGTTCTTGACATGCCGTGATTTCGCTTGATGTTCACATCATATCCTCGCTGCCATATTTCCTCCCCGGTTTTTAAATGAAAACACCGGAGCATATCTGCTTTTTCTTCTTCGTTATAATCCAGCAAATATACCAGGCCTTTATAAATGGCCGCTCCGGAATGACCCTCTCCCAGCTCAACGGACCAAAGCTTTTCCGGTCCGTTTTCACCAAAGCTTTCAATCAGAGATACGTCCTTTTTATAAATATTGTCGTAATCTTCTCCCCTGAATCTGGGCCAGGTATCTTCCAGATCTTCCCTGGATGAGGCATCCGGCTCGTGAAAAGATTCAAAATGTTCACCAATATTGATTTCTTCGATAAATGCAGGACCTTCTCCCCGGTTATCCATGCCTGGCATATTTTTAGATAGTTCCGGGGTCGGATCGCTGGCGATCCACCAACCGATAACTAACAAAGATATGGCGGAAAAAAATATGTTTGTATACAGCTGTATCCTTTTAATCATTTATCCTGCTTTAATGTCATAAACCATCAATACATCGCCATGACGTATCAATAATTTTTTGCCATAAATGGTTGGATGTGCCCAGTGGGGTCCAACACCCTCTGTTATTTGAAATGAGCTCACCAATTCAAATTTTTCCGGATTGGGTTTTACCAATCCGACATGCCCTCTTTGCTCTTCATAGATATATAACATGCCATCGGCATAGATAATGCTTCCTTTGGTGTTCCATTCGGCTGTATAAGAGGGCTTACCGGTTTCCCAGCTGACGGAACACCACTCTCCTTCCCGGTTGTTGAGCCAGTTCGCCCCGTAAATATGATCATCCACCAATACCACACCACCATGGTGTACATCAAGGACAGGGTCAGTCCATATTACTTCCACATCTGTACCCGCTTCATTGAGCTTTAATTTTACCCCCACATGGTCGTAGCCACTGGTCACATAAATATACCCATCTCTGTATATTGGGGTGACTGCGTTGATTCGTTTTCTTCCTATTTTCACATCCGGTGATCCTGTTTCATCATATTTGAATTTCCAGTTAAATTCACCTGTTTCAGGGTTTACACCAAATATGTATTTTGCTGTGACCCCGACCACCATGTCCTGATTATTATGATTTATCATTGTTGGCGATACAAAAGCATTCTGATCATCAATCTGTTCCGTTTGCCAAACCAATTCACCACTATTTCTGTTGAATGCCACCATGGTGGTCTTAGCGCCTGCGACTGTAAAAAATACTTTATCTTCGAAAACCAACGGAGATTCAGCAGTGCCCCAGCTTCCAAATTTCCCGTCAAATTTTTTCATGACATCCACATTCCATAACACCTTTTTCTCATTCTTGTCAATACAAGCCAGCTCTCCGTTTCCACTGGTAAGGTATATTTTATTGCCGACAATAACGGGGATGCTCCTTGTTTCGGCATAGCTTCTTGTCCATGCCTTTCCATAGGGAATTTGCCAGACAATATCCCCTGACATGTTGATGGCCGAAATGTAATCCATGGTATCCATTTTGCCTGTTATAAATATCAAATTATCGCTCACTACCGGTGAAGAGTAGCCTTTGCCAATATCTTCCGTTTTAAAAACCAGTTCCGGGCCACCGTCAGGCCATGATTTCATCAGTCCGGTTTCAGGATAATGACCGGTTTGATTCACGCCGCGCCATTGCGTCGTCTGAGAATACAACTGGATGGCAGTAAGGAAAAGAATCCCATGGATCATAAAAGATTTTAAAAAGTTCATACGAGATATATTTTAATTTAAACTATTGAATTTCTAACAAATAATCAATTATATAACCAACTTTCAAGTTTCAGACCGCTCGCATCCCTCATCTTTATTTGCCTTCGGCGGGCTCGCAAGCCCGGTTCATATCCTTGTTCTGCGCGATAGCGAATGAGGGTTTCATGTGTGTAATATGTTTATTTTAAAAAAACAGATTACTTAATTTTATAGGCAATGAGTGCGCTTCCATGCCTGACAAACAAGCGGCCGTTATGAATCACCGGATGTGCCCAGTGCTGACCTGTTCCCATTTTCACCCTGGTTTCGCTCACCAAATCAAATTTTTCAGGCGTGGCCTTCACCAGGGCCAGCTCACCCCGCTGGGTATATATGTATAACATGCCATCGGCAGCAATCGTCACCCCATTCATAAACTGACCGGAGGAATACATCAACTCCCCTGTCTTCCAGTCAAGACATTTCCAGCCCCTGTTTTGATCTCCGGAACCGTAAATATAACCATCCACCAGAACAGCTCCTCCCATCCTGTTATCGAATTCTTCTTTAAACCAGGCCTCACTGACTTCATCGCCATCCTCATCCAGCTCGAGTTTAACGCCTCCTCTTCCATATCCACTGGTGCAAAATATACCCCCGTCATGATATACAGGAGAATTGGCATGCACTGAATAACGGTTTGGCTGATGGTGTGACCATAAAAATTCACCTTCTTTAGCATCAATGCCAATAATATGACTGGCCATCATGGTTACCAGCAAATGCCTGTCCCGGTAATTGACCAAAATCGGGGTGCAATAGGCAGATGATTCCTTTTCTGCAGAAACGCTCCAAATAAGATCCCCACTGAAACGATTCAAAGCCACAATGTTGTGTTTCCGCCCTCCGGGAGAACAATATACCATTTTTCCATGCACCACAATGGATTCGGTCAATCCCCATGTGATATTATTACCGTTAAAACGTTCTAATACATTGATCTGCCAGATTACTTTTTCCTGCTCATCATCAATGCAGGTTAAAACACCATGACCGGTATAGGTATATACCAAATTTCCTGCTACTGTCGGGGTTGAACGGGAACCGGAATAACTTTCATTCCAGGCTTTCCCGATTTCATGTTTTCTGACAAACTTGCCATCACCGGTCAGGATATAAAGAAATCCCATGTCACCCTCCATGCCAGTGAGGTATATTTTGTTATTGGCAAATACCGGGGAGGAGAATCCGCTGCCAAGGCCATCATAATGCCACAGCACCTCAGGACCGTTTTCGGGCCATTTTTTTAACAAGCCTGTTTCAGGAAATACTCCTGTACTCTGTGGCCCTCTCCAATTCGTGATGGCAACATCGGTATTATGTTCATCGACCGGCATTTTTGCTGTTTTTTCAGGAGACTCTCCTGAGGATTTTTCTGTTACAGACTTGCTGTTATTCAGCTGCTCCTCATTGGCAGTTTGATTGGTATTGGTTCTGCAACCTGCCTCAATAACCAATAATAAAACCATGGCTATGGCAATGCTTCTTTTCATAGTCTCGTATTTAAATATTTAAAATTTCAAATATATGTCATTTTGCATTTTTTACCTTATGTCATTGACTCATAAATTAATGTTATAAAACAAGATGGTAAAATTTTTGTAAAAATATCCTTTCTTTGATGAACTTAGCGCCCTGTTTCATATTCAATGAACATAGAAATTCAAATAAACTTCAAAGGTTTCATGACTGCATTTCTCTATATTTCAGTGCAATCCATCACCTCCGTCCGGCTTCGGCGTTCGAGTGGACGCCGGCGTTGAGGAGGGCGGCGAA
>CAYFUP010000024.1:0-22125 GCA_964346235.1 uncultured Bacteroidales bacterium
CCTCTTGTTGTTATTGAATACTTTTTTGTTTCCATAAGCATGGAAAGCTGCAAGTCTTTTGTCAGCGTTCCGGATATCATCATATTGCACTGAATTTCCGGGATGTATCCATATATCCGCATCATGCCCCTGTGCAAATACTTTTTCCAGATCCAAAGGTTTGCTTCTTCGCAAGTCATTGTTACTCCATATATAATTGCCCCCGGCATCTTCTATAAACCTGGCTAAGAATGAATCCCCTCCGGGTACATACCACTTATCTTTCCAAGGCATTCCTGTCAATATCACAGGTTGGTTGTCTTCCTGATTCATCAAACCAAGCGTCTCCAGATAAGCACTATCCACTTTATTGAACTTTCGAACAGCCAAATCATATTTGTCGAACAAAATTCCCATCACCTTAATCCATTCAGCTTTTCCCAATGGATGGTTTTCTAAATATTCCGCTATAAAAAGCACCGGTATATTCAATTCATTCAGTTTATTCAGGTAGGATACATTATCAGCAGAAATGCTGTAGCCCAGAACCAAATCTGGCTTTAGCTTTATTATCTGCTCATAATCAAGATTCTGTTGATAACCAATATCAGGTATTTCTCCCTGTTCTATTTTTTTTCTTAAATGAGGATTGTAGATATAGTTTTTTCCTGAAATACCTTTCACTGAATTCAGCTCGCCCAATTCATCAATGTAACCGATATGGGTAGTGGATAAGCAAATAATATTCTCCACCGGGATTTTTATGGCTTCCGCAGGGTATAAAGAATCAGCGGAAGAGTGATCGGAATGGCCTTCGTGCCGAAACCGGTAGCTATAACTAATCCCCTCAGCTTTTTGCCAGGGATTGTGAATGTTTACGCTCCATCCGTAATCTGTTCTGGTAATATTAAAACCTTTGGCATAGCTGACTGCTCTGCCGGAAGGGAATTCCTGGTTCTCTGCTTTCTTAACATTTTTACATGTAAGCATGAATATTGAACTGGCAATCCCCAATACAAGCAGTAATCTCATACAATAATTTTTAAATTCATATTCTTTTAAATGGATGCCTATTCAAAGCACTAATAAAAATGGCCAATATCTGTTTATCCTCATTTTTCTTATCCCTGGTAACTTTTAATGATAGCCTGCAACAAAATCATGCCCGAAAAAGGAAAGGGAACTGACCTCGAAGCCCTGCAATCATTCGGTAACTGAATCATCTCATTATTAAAAATTTCTTAGCCACTTGAAAACCAGGTGTTTTTACATGAACAAAATACAATCCATTCGATATCCCGTTCACTGGTATTTTCAATTTATTATTATAATGAGCAAAATGTTTTTCATAAACGATTTTTCCGGATATATCTGAAATCTTAACCTTTACGCCGGGAAAATTGCTGGTTCCGAAATCAATGTTGATAAATGTTTCAGCCGGATTCGGATATAAATAAACCTGAAAGTCTCGGTTTATTTGAGGTTTTACCATTTTCAACGGTACAGAATCGCAGGCCACCATGCTTATGGCCAGATTGCCGCCTATCATTTCATTCCTGAATTCACTTGCTTTCTTCCAGGCATCTTGGTGATAGATATAAAAAGTACTTTCGGTGCTTTCTGTTTGATACAAGGCGAACGTATCAGGAAATATCCTGTTATAATAAACTTCATAGCCTATAAAAAATCCATGTTGTAAGGTTAAAATGGAATCAAATTCCACAAAGTTTTCGCTTTCCGGCTTAAATTCATTAATGTCCTTTATTTTTTCAGTCAGCACCTGACCAGGAAGTCCGTTTTCTTCTTCAAATATTTTTACAATGATAAAACCGGAAAAATTGCTGTATGCTTTGGCTACATATAAAAATACCCCTGGCACGTCAATATCTCCTGGCCCTTCAAATCTCTCGGCATATTGTTTTATGCCATACCCATTCTGCCCACTCCAGTAACCACCGGAATCGGTTTTTATAAGGGTCAGTTCCTCATTTGCATCATGTTTTCTTATGGTATCACAGCTGTCCTTAAGATTATAATAAGGATCGAATCCGTCAATTTCATCCTTCCCCAGGTTTATGGGCTCAAGCCAAACTTCCAGTTGGGTTTGGTCATTGTCGAATTCGTCCCATGCCCTGGAAAGCTTTGCAAAGTAATCATTGATTTCCTCGGCGCACTTTGTGCCTCCCCCCACCAGGGTTCCGACAACCTTCCCTTTGTCGTTAAAAAGCGGAGCGCCGGAGGAACCTCCATCGGTCGTGCCGGCTTCCCAACTGACAATTCTCCAGTGGGAAGCAAATAAATGGTTCTGACTGTATCTTCCGGTTAAAGCCCTGTCTGTATCAATACTGATGGTTTTTGTCCCACCCTGCGGATGTTGTATGCAGCTTGATCCTTCTGGTGCCTTTCCGGAAACATCCCATCCGGCATAATAAGGCCTGTAATTGAATGGTGGGATGCGATCGAATTCCCCCAGGGTAATGTCGATTGATTTGATGGTGGAAATCAAATCTGAACCAGAAAGCGTTTTATTTTTCTTTTCGCTTGGAGGACCGTTACAGTAAAATGTTTCATAGTTAAAATAAGATACCATTTCTGCGGCCGTGGAGGCATCATCAATACAATGGTTGGCGGTCAGGAAATAAGGAATCCCGTCGCGATTGGTATTATTGACCAGTACCCCGGTACATAATTCCGCTTCCCGATCATTGACCGGAAAAAGAAATGAAAAGACTGCATCCTTCTCTTTTCCTACCTTTTCGGCATAACAGGATAAATCCACTTCGCAATCTTGTCGTTGTATATGATCCAATACATTAACATAATCATGAATCACTTTATCTACTTTTAACTGATATTCCTGTCCGTATGGCACAAACAATTCAATATAAATCATGTCGCTTTCTAAGGGTTCTACCGCAAGCAGGTTTCGTTCAGAATTATTGCCGCTGGTGTAAGCACCCAACAGGTGCTCATGATTTTTATCATATAGAAATAGTTTCCCTTGTTTTGGCAAATGAAAAGGGTTAAAAATCACCCCCAAAGAATAGGCTCCCTCGGATTGAATGCCGATTCTCCATATCCTTCCGCCATTTGTGGGATAATGCTCCCACTTTCCCAGCTTTTCCGGCCAGATGTCCGTATGTAAAACCTTACCATACCTCATTTTTTTGAATCCGTCCTGTTTTTTTTCAGCTGTTCTTTTCAGACTGTCTTTGTTAATGCCGGGCATTAAAATAATTGGAACGGCTGCTTTATAATTGTTCTCATAAAACGAATAGGGTAACCCTCCTTCACTGATTTGAGCCTGCATGGGAACCAAAAGAAATATCAATACTGTAAAAATGGTTGTCAGCTTCATGGTTTGTCATTATATCTTGCATCCTTGAAAGAATCGATAAAAATAACAATAATTAGTGAAACCGAATACATGTTGGTATAATTCCTGCTTTATAGCTTCTGATTTTCACCCCTGATGAATGGTATTTTATGACATCGCCCCTTTGCTGATAATCTTTGGCATCACTTGCATACAAAAAGTTGCCTTCATCAATGGCCAGGGTATAAAACAATAAACCATTGTTTCTGATGAAATGGCTCCCGGGTAAGCTTGCGCGATTAACCGGCATCCGGTATATGTCTTTATCCAGATAATACAATGTATCGCCGCTGACATTAATTGTAAGGCTATTGGGAGATTGATCTAGCTCCGGAAAAACATATTTTTTTAATACCCTCCTCTTTCCAGGCAAAATTTTATACAATGAAGGCTTTTCATCATTATCGAATCCTCCGCTGCATAAAACCCATAGCTGTCCGTTTTTATCGAAAACCATGCTGTTTGGTTCAATGCCCACCTCTATCTCATCTTCTATGCTGTCTTTGTCAACATCAATGATCAATACTTTATTATTTTTTTTGTTCTTTGTAGCGTATCTCGACCAAAAAAGGGCAAATACTTCGTTCTTATGCAGACTCATCCTTTCAACAGGAACACCGGTATTGATGGTTCCTGTTATTGTAAAATTCTCTAAATCGATAACATGAATTTTTTGTTCGTACAAATCAGATACATAGGCTTTTTTCTGACTGACTGGACAAATGTACCTGGGTGAAATAAATCCCCTGATGGTATGAATGGATCTGAAGGTATTGACATTCATCACTTCTATTTTTGCGGAATTATTCACGACAATAAACCCCAGTGAATCAACAATGGTCATGGATTGCCCAACATCACCGAGTCCAAAACCGTTATTTTTGTAAAATACCTGGTTGTAAATGGTGTCTTTTTTGGTATCTATATATGACAATGAAGCGGTTCCTTGGTTAAACAAGCCTTCATTTAAAACAAAAGCCCCCTGATTTCCAGCCCGTATATTATTTTCCGGTTCCCTTACTTCATTATCCTCGCAACCGGCCAGCAGGAAGAAAAAAAACAATATACCGCATATACAAAATGCCAAACGACTACGAATGAGAGGATTTCCACGGATGAAATTTGCCTTGCCATTTATAAAATCAATATAAATCATTGCTTTAACCCCATTAAAAATCGACGGATATTGCAAACTGATAATGCCTTCCAGGTAATGGCTGATATTTGATGACTTCGTAATGTTCATTGAACAAATTCTTTACTTTCATTTTTACTCCCAGTTTAAAAGCTGCGAAAGGATATATATATCTCATTGAAAAAGATGAAACACCATACTGGGACAGTGGTTCTTCCTGGTGGTGTTTATCTGCAAAGCGTTTTCCTACAAAATGATAGGCATAATGAACAGTTATTCTCTTATAAGAAGCTGAAAAACTTGAATTCAACTGGTTTTTTGGTACGTAAGCAAGTTGCACCGGCACTCCGGACGAAACATCCTCTGATAGGGTATAAGCATAATTGCCCTGCAGGCTGTAGTGAATGCCATATGTTTTTAAATTGAATTTCATGCTGGTTTCGATGCCTTTGCTGACAACCTCATTAAGGTTTTCAGGATGCCAGATGGCGTCATCATCCGGGGTCCATGCGATCCAATTATCAATATCTGAATAGTAAGAAACGACTTCTAAGGACATGCCAGCCCCATGGGAACCTCCGGATTTTGAATAAGCAACACCTGTTTCGGCAGAAATACCGGTTTCAGGTTTCAAATCAGGATTACCACCGGGATTCCAATATAAATCGTTGAATGAAGGATAATGAAAATTACTTGAAATGTTTCCTTTCAGGGTAAGGTTTCGTTCCGGCAAAAAATACCATTCCGTTACTGCATTCAATATCAGGGGAGAAAACTCATTGTTTATGACCTCCTCCCTGATCAAAACTTTCATTTTCAGCCGGTTTTTAAATTCCTTGGTAATGGCATTGTACAAGGTGTATGTGGTTCTGTTTTTTGCGTCATTATAATTATTGGTTTTCACCAGGTTATAATCAACTGCGCCTCCGTATTTTAATGAAAAACCATGGTTCAATTCCTTTTTATGATGAAATTTATTCAACCAGGAATGTATATGACTTAATGAGTTAATATTTAAATTTTTATGGTTGTATTCAATAAAATCATACAAATATGCCGTTTTGACTTCATAATAGTTTTTCCGGGAATATTTTTTCCATTCTACAATCGATCTGAAATTTTGATCCTGCTGATTTTCATTAGGATGGGTCTTATTTGCAGAAATGGGCCCAGGCAGGTTGCGATTATAAAACTGTCCCCATACTTTCGCTGATAAAAAACTGTTGTCCAGAATACGCCAGTAGGTCTCGTTCATTATTCCGCCATAATTATAATCTGCATATTTCCGTTTCGCTTGTTTTTCCTTGCGGGAAAACCTGCTGTTCATGTATTCAAAGTCATTTTCAGAATTCTTGTAATAAACCCTGATGCGGTTTCGAAGCTTATCATCCCCGATTGCAGCGGTCAGGAATGAATGAGTAGTGTTAAAACTGCCAACATTTTGCATGGCTTTCAGGTCAAATTTTTGATCCCACTCGGGTTCATTGTATAAATTTATACTGCCTCCGATGGCATCGCTAAACTCTTCGAGTGACCCACTCCCCTGGTGAATAATAATTCTATCCGTGACATAGGAAGAAATGGTTGAGAAGTCAGTTTGACCAAGCATGCGATTGGTTAAATTAATTCCATTCCATGAAACCTTGGTATGGTTTGCCCCGGTTCCCCTGAATGAAGGCGTGGATAACTGTCCACTGCCATAGTTTTTAATAAATACCGGAGAATATTTCGAAAGCAATTCACCCAGGTCAGCTCCCTGATTATCATTCAAGATACTGGTATCCAACTCCATGTTTTTAAATCCCAGTTTATGATAGGATACAGCTATTTCATCCATGGTTATGGTATCCATCCTGCTCATGCCTTGCAGGGCAAATGACCAAATCATACTAAGGATAACAACAAAACATTTTTCACACATCCGATGAATCAATAATGTATCTTTATATGAACCCCTTAATTTTCAAATTAATACCTTATAAAGGGTTTTCCGGGTTCAAACCAATCATTCCTTATTTCTTTCCCTTTTTTCGCTTCCGTGAACATATGGTACGTTTTTTATACCCGGCGAACCCTGATCTTATCTCCTCTTTTTATAAATGTTTGCTGATGGGGGATTCCTGCCTTCTTCTTTATTTTTTATACAAAGAACAATGCTTTGTTAGTCCGTCATGAAATGTCAATTTCAGCAAATAATAGCCAGTACTCCAATGGGAAACATTGATTTTCCGGTGACCGGACACCTGCATTTCCTGATAACATAAAACACCGGAGAAATTAAAGGCCTGTATGCTTTGAATTTGATGCTGAGCCGGAGAACTGACATGGATATAATCCCGGGCAGGGTTGGGGTAAACCTTAAAATACCTGTTTTCACGGGCATAGATGGCCTCATGATTTGATGCTGATGGTTGTAACAGGGCCACAGCATCCAAATCGAATCCGGAACTGGAAAATGGAGTAGGCCAGGGATCATTGATTTTCCAGCCCCTGGAATCATAACTTGCATATTCCGGATCAATTGATCCGACCACATCAATGATTCGTATAAAATGAACTGAATCAAGTTTCTCTTGCAATGAATCATGAAGGGATGATAAATCAAAAGCGGTACCGAAATACATTTTATGAATACCTGCCAGGTTACGCAATCCTGAAGGGTCTGTGAGTCCAAAGCTTCCTGTTTGTTCATTGGTGTCGGTATTACTGATGGCCGGAAACCTGTAGAAATGGGCGCTGTCTGTACTAACTTCAACAAATGCCAGTTCCAGAAAAGTGCCATTAAAACTATTTTCAAAAATGGCAAAATCCGGTCCTTGCACATCATGAATTACCTGGTTAAATTCAACCACAACTTCTCCTCCATCGCCCAGGCTTACAACTTTATTATCGGCAACTCCCAGGGCATTTTCAGGCATTGTGCTTTGAACCTTTCCTAAAGAGGTATCAGAAATATCAACAAAACCGGGTTTAATATTACAATTATTTGCCCAGGTTTTAATAATGGATGAATCTTTATGAATAGAGGGATTGGTTAATTCATTCTGAGAAAATAAACTGTTTTCAAAAATGAATAAAATAAAAATACTGGAAAATATGTACTGGCAATTCTTCATATAAAATGGAATACCCTGAAACTCGCCAGGGTATTCCTAATGTTATTATTTATTGTTTTATAATTTTTTGAACAACCCTTTTCCCAGAATCAGTATTAACTGAAATCAAATATATTCCAGATTTTAAGTTACTTATATCAATGCTGGTTTTCGGCTCATTCAGTTTATTTCTAAAAACTGCTTTTCCTGATAAATCGAAAATTGAAACATACCCGTTTACCGCTTTATCAATAGAAATATTCAATTGATTGTTACAGGGATTGGGATATACATTCATAGCGATATTTGTAGTAACTGATTTTATGCGTGTAGCATTTGTAACAGCAGTGTCATTCAAGTTATCCATGCAAAAGTAAGAAGGTGTGTTCATTCCAAAATCACCTACATCGGAAGATGAAAGCTTAAATTCAAGTTTGTTTATTTCATTAAAAGATGATAAATCAACCCACTCCCAATCTTTTACGATATAATCCTGCGAATTATCTGAAAACCGGTAATCGGCCAGGTAAAAATCAAGGGTATCGCTATAGTCGCTGGTGGTATCTTTCCCAACTATTGAAAGTTTGAAAAAGTCGGCATCATCTCCTGATTCCCCGCCAAATTTTTTGGCAAAATCATCCCCATTTTTCATGGATAAATAAGCATAGGTTGAATTGGTTACATAAAAACCTGTAAGTGTTGTTTTTGAAAAATACACTTCAGCCGAACCAAACAAATTAGCTACTGCATAAGTGTCAGAACTATCTGCTCCTTCGCCGGTAATTGCACTGTACTGGTTCATAAAATCGGCAGTGGTTGTATCCTGCATGGATGAATAAGCAAACCCCGACCATGAAGAATAAGTGGTATCATAGTTATTCATAAACTTAAAACCACCGGACATAAATTCTCCTGAAAGGTCGCTGCCATTCCAGAAAGAATCAACCGGAAGGCTTAAATTTTCGAAATCAGCAGATTGAGAAAACAGTGTTTGAGAGAAAAAACATAATGTTCCAAATAAGATAACTGTAAGCATAGACATTTTTTTCATTGATTTAAATTTTTAGTTAAACATTACAAAAATTGATTGTTTTAAAACAACCAATATTCGTAAGCTATAAGCGGAATAGGTGATGGAGAATAAACCCTGGAAAGCATTTATTCTTCAGCTTTTATCCCGAAAGCTTTGAATATTGATCTGTCACCTGGCAGGTTTTCTGACTTACTTCCCTTTTAGATGCCTTCCCATTTCGATAAATCAAAACAGTGGCGACGATATCTAAAAGTTCTGAAGTTCACAGCAGCGGGAACTGTTGCCGATTCTCACGACATTCCCTTTTAATTTGAAAATTCAAAACCAAATAACGGCGCAAATATAAAAAAAAATAATCTAAATAAAACTTTTTACTGATTAAATCATAAATCAACATTATATTTGTGACTTTTTAAACGCTCAACATGGCTGTGAATAATGAAAAAACCACTTTAGAATAATTCGTTAGTTTTCTTAGTGCCTTTGGTTATTAAAAAAACATGATAAAACTGCAAAAACCATGGAATACGACAACATATTAATTGCATTCGGTTTAACCCTGTTCGCAGGATTGTCAACAGGCATAGGAAGTGCCCTGGCTTTCTTTACCAGGCGTACAAATACAAAATTTCTTTCCCTGTCCCTGGGTTTCTCAGCGGGGGTTATGATCTACGTGTCCCTGATTGAAATATTCTTTAAAGCAAAGGATGCCTTGACGGCTTACATGGGAGAAGTACAGGGATACTGGTTTACGGTGCTGGCTTTCTTCGGAGGAATATTATTTATCGGTATTATCGATAAATTCATTCCGACTTTTGAGAATCCTCATGAAGTACGAGGCGTTGAAGAAATGGATGAGGCCCATAGGGATAAAACGAAAAAGCTGATGCGCATGGGGGTTTTTACTGCACTGGCCATCACCATCCATAATTTTCCGGAGGGATTGGCTACCTTTATGGCAGCCATGGGAGATCCAAGCCTTGGAATTGCCATCGCCGTTGCCATTGCCATTCACAATATTCCGGAAGGCATTGCCGTCTCCGTCCCAATTTATTATGCCACCGGCAATAAAAAGAAAGCTTTCTTATATTCTTTTCTGTCCGGACTGGCCGAACCAGTAGGGGCCATACTGGGATACCTGGTATTGCGGACTTTCATCAATGATTTTCTCTTTGGCATTTTATTCGCCGGGGTAGCGGGCATCATGGTATTCATTTCCATTGATGAATTGTTGCCTGCGGCTGAAAAATACGGAGAGCACCATTTATCGGTATATGGAATGATAGCTGGGATGGGCGTGATGGCATTCAGCCTGCTGATGTTTGTTTAATGTACACAGGCAGCCAATAAGCTGCCAAGGTTATTCAGCAGGATTAAAACTGGCAAATCATCAGGGTTCATCAGCAGGATTCAAATCATAAAATTATTATGACTTATCCATGGCACTCAAACCATAAAAACTTAAAAGTCATTGAGTTATATCCAGATACAGCAAACCTTGTGGTATTTTTTTAGAGGTTTTCCAGCAGATAATCCGTTATCTTGGTGAAGAGATGAAACCTGGTCACCCCGCCGCTAATGCTATGGGCTTTGTTGGGATAAATTTGCATGTCAAATTGTTTATTGGCATCAATCAATGCTTTTGCAAATTCGAAGGTATTCTGAGGGTGAACATTATCATCGGCTGAACCATGAATGAGCAATAAATTCCCTTGCAGGCTATCGGCAAAATTTATGGGTGAATTATCTTCATAACCCTCCTTGTTTTCCTGCGGAGTGCGCAAAAAACGTTCGGTATAGATGGTATCATAATATTTCCAGTTTGTGAGCGGGGCGACTGCCACTCCTGTTTTAAATATGCCATTTCCTTTTGTCATACATAAAGAAGTCAGATAACCTCCATAACTCCAACCAAATATACCGATGCGGTTTTCATCAATGAATGCTTTCTCACCTAAATATTTTGCAGCATTCAGCTGATCAATGGTTTCCAGCTTTCCCAGCTGCAAGTAGGTCGATTTGCGAAATGCTTCGCCCCGGCCGTCAGTTCCACGGTTATCAACGCAGGCCACAACATAGCCTTTTTGTGTTAACATGGCAAACCACGGAAAATACATGGTGCTCCACGAATCGATCACTTTTTGAGATTCCGGTCCTCCATAAGTATAGATGAGTAAGGGATATTGCTTCCCGGGATCAAAGTCCGCCGGCTTAATGATATATCCGTTCAACGCCATGTTTTTTTCTGTGGGAACCTTTATAAATTCTTTTTCGGGAAACCGGTTCTTATTCATTTTTTCTATTAACTCCTGATTATCCACCAACACTTTCATTTTTTCACCCATTTCATTATAGCAAGTGTACTTGTTTGGCATATTGGCCTGACTGTTGGAAATGATGTAATATTTGAAGCCTTTGCTGAAATGAATGCCGTTGAAGCCTTTTTCCCGGGAAAGCCGCTGCTTAAAATCCAATTCCCTCGAAATACCATAAATTTGTTTTTCCAACGGAGAATCTTCATGGGAAGAATAATAGATCATCTTCTTTTCCGGATCATAGTCAATAAAAGAAATCACATCCCACATTCCGTCAGTAAGCTGTGTGATTAAGTCTCCATTGGCGGAATAAAGGTACAGGTGATTATATCCGCTTTTTTCGCTGGTTAATATGAACTTACTTCCATTATCAATAAAACGGGCATGGTTATCAGTCACTTCCGACATATACGTTTCAGAAGATTCAGTATAAATGATTTCATGATCTCCGGTATGAGCATCTGCCAGCAACAGCTCCAATTTATTCTGCAGCCGGTTTAACCTGTATATGCATAATTTTCCATGGGCTCCTGTCCATTTAATCCTGGGAATATATTGATCCAACACTTCTCCCACATTCATTTCGGTAGTATTTTTACTATCCAGGTCATAAACATGCACCGATACATGCGCATTTTCCTCCCCGGCTTTCGGATATTTATATTTATACCATTCCGGGTAAAGCTTATGATAATAGGTCATATTGAACTGTTTCACATGACTTTCATCGAATTTATAGTAAGCCATTTTGTCGCTTTCTGGTGACCAGAAAAATCCCCTTGAAAATGCAAATTCTTCTTCATAGACCCAATCCGGCTCTCCGTTAATGATGTGGTTCCATTTTCCATCCCTGGTGATTTGAACTTCATTATTATTATTTAAATATTTTATAAAAATATTGTTGCTCCTTACAAATCCAATCTTTTCGCCATCAGGGGAGAAGGTGGCCAGTTTTTGCTTACCTCCTTCTGAAAGCCTTTCAAGAGAATCCGTTTCAAAATCGAACACATAATATTCGGCCACAAAAGAATGCCGGTATATTTGCTCTTTATCTGTGACAAGCAAAAGCTTCTTTTCATCCGGACTGAATTGATAATCATAAATGCTTATTTCAGTATCTTCATAATTATTCAGATCCAGTATTTCTCCTACCTTTTCTCCGGTCTGGTAACTATGTTTTGCAATAACCCGGTTATTCTCGAGTACAGTATAATGCTCCCCGTCATTCATTGATTCAAGGCCTTGTATGCCTTTTGGAATATATTTATAGTTTTTAAAAATATCTTCCAGGGTTATCTGTTGAGCATCAGCAAGATCCGGGGTAATAAAATAAGTAAACAGTAAAAGAGATAATATTAAGCAGTAACCATTCAATTTTCTCATCATATTGCATTTTTTTGATAAAATATGGCTGGTATTCATAAACGGCGGTTCATACGAGATAAATATTAAATTAAACCATTGTATTTCAAACATACATAAATTTTTTCATGTAAATATACAATAGCATGAAAATATTTATGTATGGTTCCGTCTGACCATTATAAATTTATCTTTTTTCAGCGGAAAAATACACATAAATTTTGTAATGGGTTTTAAATTATAAATAAATCCCCCTTATCCTGCTATTCATTGGCGGTTATTGTGCGATTCATAAAACAAGATGGCATAATAATCCACCACTTCATTAGAAGGCATGACATCCCCGGAATTTCCACGCGCAATAATTTCAGCCACAGGGTATTGACTCACATTCATTGAATAGTGCATGAGTGAGATTATCGGACCATATCCGCAAATGCTTATTGCGTTTTCTCTTATCACCTCATAGGTTTTTTCCGGGTCAAATTTTAAAATGTGGGTCAATGCCAATTTATCCATGGCGGCACCTTGCTCCGGACTGAGAAAGTGAGAAAAATCAGAAGATGCCAGTATAAAAATCTTTTTATTGGTTGTGCTTTTGATTCTGGCAAGTGCTTCTGCAATATATTTTCCATCCTGCGGAGTCTGGGAAGAAAAAGCAAGGGGTGCAATTTTAAATTCATAAGGCATAAAAAATTGCAGAAAAGGAACAAGCACTTCTCCGGAATGTTCTTTTATGTGAGCTTCTTCGGAAGCAGGAATATCCAGGCTGTCATAAATCTCTTTGTCAATTTCCACTTCCCCCAAAGGAGTTTCCCAGAAATCATTCACATCTTTAAAAATCCCATTACCAAGTCCGTAATGATCCGGGTGCAATATCACAAAGGTATCATACTGCCCATTCATATTCTTCAAGACATCAAATATATGAACCATTTGATACCCTGAGAACTGATATCCTGCATGCGGGGATACTGCTCCGATCAAATCTGCCTGATAATAGTTATTGTCCATTTGATTCCGCTGGGAATCATAAACCATGGTCAGCATTTTTTCTAATTTTTCTTTGTCCCTGGGATAAAACCTTCCGGCTACTGCTGGCTTTCTGATGTTCATGTGCGCCCCCATTTAATTTTTAAGATATTTTATAATCTGCTTTCCGCAAAAAACACATTTTCCTTCATTGTCCAGTTTCGATAAATCTGTTTTATAGCGGTGTCTGTTAATCACAAGATGGTTGCATGAGGGACAATAGGTATTGTTGCCATCAGCGGAATGCATGTTTCCGATGTACACAAATTCCAGATAATCCATGGCTAATTCAGCAAATCTGAGAATGGTACGGGTTGGGGTAGGTTCGACTTGTAATTTATATGCCGGAAAATACCGGGATATGTGCAATACCGTGTCCGATCCTAAGTTGGTCCTTATCCACTGCAACATCTCTTTGAATGTGGATTCAGCATCATTTAATCCTGGTATAACCAGGAATGTTATTTCCAGGTGTTTTCCGTAACTCCGGATGTATTCGCAAGTCCTGAGCACAGGATTTAATCTGCCTTCCGCATAATTCATATAGAATTCATTGGTGAAAGCCTTCAGATCAATATTAAAAGCATCCATAAATGGCAGAAGTTTTTCCAAAGGTTCCCTGCTGATGAATCCATTAGAAACCATCACATTCTTTAATCCTTTATTCCGGATTGCTTCAGCCGTATCAAACATAAATTCATAAAAAATAGCTGGCTCATTATAAGTGTAGGCGACACCCATATTTTCAGGGGCATCGGCGGCATTCACCACTTCTTCGACTGAAAAATCCTTCAATGAGTAGGTTTGTTCAAATTTTGCCTGTGATATATCGCAATTCTGACAAAAGGAACAATGAAAATTACAACCATAGGTGCCGATGGATAATAGCTGGTGTCCGGGATAAAAATGATACAAGGGTTTTTTTTCTATGGGATCCCGGTGTATGGCAGCCAGCTTTCCATATGCACCGGTAATTAATTTTCCTTTTTCATTTTTTCGTACATTGCATTTTCCTGATGCCCCTTCACTAATGACACAATGATGCGGACAAAGGAAACATTGTACTTCATTGTTTTGTTTTTTTTTATAATACCATGCTTCTTTTGTCATATGAAGATAATAATTTATTACTTTCCATCCGTTTATTTACAAGTTAATACAAACCTATGTAATTTTTATTAGAATTGCCAAGTCAAAAATAATCAATGATGATAAAAAATGAAGAAAGAAAATATTTCAGAGGCTTTAAAAGTCATAGTGAACGCTTTATCAACGATAAGGCCAAACTGCAGGCTTTACTGAATGAATCCCAGGAAAGAGCCGAAAAATACAGCAACCAGTTAAATGATGCATGGGATTCGTTGCAAACGCTTATCAGGATGACCAAGGCCTGGCTGAATGGAAGCTATCGGAAAGTATCCAATAAAACCATCATTTCCATAGTTACAGGCATCGTGTATTTTGTTTCACCCCTCGATGCAATTCCTGATTTTATTGTGGGTGGTTTTATTGATGACATTGCGGTAGTTGGCTGGATCATAGCTAACCTCAGACAAGAGATTGAGGAATTCCAGGCCTGGGAAAACCAAAACACCGGGATTGATGAAATGAAGCATCCATGATAACCAAGCATTGATTAATAAAAATCATGATGATACTGCCATGATTGTCCTTCTGATAATGAAATTAAATGGTTTGAAATAAACCCCAAGGAAGGCATTATTTTTCAGATTTCCTTCAGCCTGACATCCCTTGCTGTTTATACATCCGATGACGAGAAAATCAATTTGATATATGTCATTTTTAAAGGGAGGGATGATTTTGTTATTATATTTGCGATCTTCTTCTGAAAAATTTATTGGCATTAAAAAATTACCGGATGGTCCGCAGATTGTTATATCTTTTATGGTGTCTGATTTTGTTGATTCAACCCGAATCATATGCTTCTTTTTCTGAAAATAATTTAAAAGACAATAAATCATCATTGAAAAGAAACATGAAGCCTTATGAAAATCTTCAGGACACTATTTATTTAAGCCGCAGGGATACAACAGATAACTTCGTTTTGGAGAAAGACAATCTACCGTCAGCCAAATTTTTCACGGGTTCTGATTCGCTTAAGCAAGCCATCTCGTTTCTTGATCAACTAATCAGCCAGGATAGTCTTGCTGAACTGAATGAATTGCAAAAAATACAGCTAAGATCATTGATTGAATATGCCCGTATGCGGCCTGTAAAAAAAAGAATTGACTCCATCAAAAAAAGATTTTTGGTGGACTCATCAGTCATTGAAGTCAGGGAGATCAACTTAACCAGCTTTGATACCACCTATTTATTTATCCAGGATACCATCCTCATAGAACAGAAAGATTCCATCGCTATCGATGAAGATGGTATATTAACAGATAGTATTCCCCGTCAAATGAGGGATTCGCTCCCATCAGATACCATTTCGGCGGTCCGGTATAACCCGGGTTTGAACAAAGATACGACGGCAATAAAGGGGAACAGTCTCCGACAAGACGCAGCGTTTCGGACAAGTGAACGAAAACCTCAGGGGAAGTCAGTCGTGACCGGCGATGATGCCTTAAAAGATACCGTTCGGAAGCAAGAAGCTGGACAGCTTGTCAGGAAGGATACCGTTCAGAAGCAAAAAGCAAAGATTCATACCTTAAAAGATACCATTCTGAGATATGATACAAGCCGGATTGCCCGCAGAGATACCATAAAAGTGGAAGAAGCAAATTCGGCTTTACAAGATTCATTGGGTTTGTCAGCCATACCAATGCAAAAGGACACGCTCTTCAGGGATACCATTCCGGAGCAGAAAAAAATGATCATTTACCTCAGGGATTCCATGATAATTGACAGGCAGGATTCCTTGATTACGCGTATTGACTCATCCATATATTTCAGGAATGATTCGCTTGTTCAGGCCTTGCGTGTATTGCAAAATTACCTGGAATATGATTCCGTGCTTTTAGAGATTCACAATAGCACTGGAGATTTTACCAGGTTATGGTTGAAAAGAAACCTAAAGGATTCCACCAGGTTCAGGCTTTACGATAAAAACGACGTGCCTGGCGGGATTTGGATAAAATCATTGAATGACACTTCCATTCAAATGCATTTTGATAATACCGCATTGCTGGATAAGCCTGAAAAACGCTATGTCATCGAAAGATATGTTCCCCTGGAACAAAATAAAGCCAATGACATTGTAAAACCTCATGAGAGAAACATCATCATTGGTATATGGAAATACAGCGGTAAAGCAAACATCAATTTCAGTCAGGGATATTATTCCAAAAACTGGGTAAAAAGCGGACAGGGAAATATTTCCACCTTGTCGAGGATACGGCTGGATGCCAATTATATCAGGGGAGACATGAGCTGGGATAATAACCTGGAATACAGGCACGGATTAATCAAAACTGAGGGAACGTCTATCAGGACGAATGAAGACAGGTTGGTTATCAATTCCAAATTCGGGTTAAAGGCTTTGAATGACTGGTATTACAGCTCACTTTTGAATTTTGAAACTCAATTTTTCAGGGGATATAATTATCCCAATGATTCCATTCCTGTATCCAAGATTTTTTCTCCGGCCAAAATGGTGTTTTCCATAGGTATGGATTACAAGCCCTCCAATGATCTAACCATTCTGTTTTCTCCCATCAGCTCAAAATTTACCATTGTGGCAGATACTTCAACCATTTTGGATCATAGAAAGTACGGATTATCGGAAAATGAGAAAGTAAAAAAGGAAATAGGCGCCTATCTCAAATCCCGGTTTGAGTTGGACATCACCAAAGATATTCATGTACAGAATAAAATAAACTTTTTCGCCAATTACATGGCCAAAAAGGAAAAAAAAGATGCAGGCTGGCTGAATCAGGTGGATATTGACTGGGAAGTGACATTGAGCATGAAAATCAGTGAATATATCAATACCACCATCAACACCAACTTAATCAAAGATCTGGATGAGGACAAAAAGGTTCAGTTTAAAGAAACTTTAAGTGTGGGCTTTTATTATTGGTTTTAAAGTGAGCGTAACGAAGCAAGAGGTAATTTATGGGCAGACACTGGTTAGGAATAAATAAATCGTTTGAAATATCCGATGCCATTGGATAGTCTGGATGGCTTTGCAGGATAGATAAGTATAGTCCCTGACTTCAGGAAACTGAAATAATCCGGAAAGGATATTTAAAATGTTCAGAAAATTCATGCCCGGAAAGATCCATTTCTTCATCTTCCTCAGAATAATACCAAACCACCTCTACTTCTTTGCCTTGCTCATACAAAAACTGAAGTTTTTTGAGGATCTCAAAAATCATCTTGGACGATGAACTGTTGAAATAAAAGAAATTGAATTTTACCTTGGTCTTGGGATTGGGGTCCTGAATATATTCATCAAACCAATCAAAAATAGGCTTATAAAACTCATTAACATCTTCAGGCAGGGCATTCCCTGAAAGTTCAAATATACCTCGTTTTTTATCGAGAACAACTTTGGGAGACTGATCCGTACCTTCAATAAAAAAACGTTTCATTGCAAAAATTTTGATGGATAAATATATATATTATTTTGTAATTAATCAAAAAATTATGAACAACATTGCATTTAATGTATTTTTGCGAAATAAAACCGCATATGAATTTTGAACTGAACTCTTCATATAAGCCTACAGGTGACCAGCCTGAAGCCATTGAACAATTGACGAAAGGAATTTTGGATAAGGAAAAGTTCCAGACCCTTTTAGGGGTGACCGGATCAGGCAAGACCTTTACCATGGCCAATGTGATTGCCAATGTACAGCAGCCCACCCTTGTGCTGAGTCATAACAAAACCCTGGCAGCCCAGCTCTATGGAGAATTTAAGCAATTCTTTCCGAATAATGCCGTGGAGTATTGGGTTTCTTATTATGATTATTATCAGCCGGAAGCCTACATGCCGGTGACGGACACGTATATTGAAAAAGACCTTTCCATTAACGATGAAATTGAAAAATTGCGGCTCAGCACCACCTCTTCGCTGCTTTCCGGAAGACGGGATGTCCTGGTTGTTTCCTCTGTATCCTGTATATACGGAATCGGAAATCCGGATGATTTTCATAGCAATACCATTTCCATCAGAAAAGGTCAGCAAGTAGGAAGGGACCAATTGTTGCGCTTATTGGTCAGCGCTTTATATTCCAGAAATGAATATGATTTTCAGCGAGGCACTTTCCGGGTAAAGGGAGATACGGTGGATGTGTTTCTGGCCTATGGGGATGTCGCCTATCGCATTACCTGGTGGGGTGACGAAATCGATGAAATAGAATCCATTGATCCGGTGACGGGAAATACCCTGGATGAGTTTGATGATGCAGTGATATATCCGGCCAACCTTTTTGTCACCACCAAGGACCGCATGCAGAAGGCCATCCATGAAATCCAGGCTGATTTATATGAACAGATTCAGTATTTTAAAGAAAACAACAAACACCTGGAGGCAAAAAGAATAAAAGAGCGGGTGGAATATGACCTTGAGATGATAAAAGAACTAGGGTATTGTTCCGGTATCGAAAACTATTCGAGGTATTTTGATGGCAGGATGCCTGGCTCCAGGCCATTTTGCCTGTTGGATTATTTCCCGGAGGATTACCTGATAATTATTGATGAGAGTCATGTTACCCTCCCCCAGATACGGGCCATGTATGGTGGAGACCATTCCAGGAAAAAAACCCTTGTGGAATATGGTTTTCGTCTTCCGGCGGCCATCGATAACCGGCCCCTGAAGTTTGAAGAGTTTGATGCTTTAATCAATCAGGTGGTGTTTGTAAGCGCCACTCCGGCCGACTTTGAACTGGAGAAATGTGAAGGGGTTATTGCTGAACAGGTGGTAAGGCCCACCGGATTGCTTGATCCCCAAATAGAAGTGAGGCCTACCTTAAATCAAATTGATGATTTGATGAATGAGATCAATGAACGGGTAAAGGAAGATGAAAGGATATTGGTCACCACCCTGACCAAAAGGATGGCAGAAGAGTTAACAAAATACCTTGTGAAGATGGGGGTTCGGTGCCGGTATATTCATTCCGATATCGATACACTCGAAAGGGTTGAAATCATGGAAGGACTCAGAAAGGGGTTGTTTGATGCTTTGATTGGGGTCAACCTGTTAAGGGAAGGACTTGATCTGCCGGAAGTATCCCTGGTGGCCATTCTGGATGCCGATAAAGAAGGATTTCTTCGATCCAACCGGTCTCTGACCCAGACAGCTGGCCGTGCAGCCAGAAATCTGAAAGGAAAGGTCATCATGTATGCCGACACCATCACAGATTCTATGGAAAGCACCATCGATGAAACAAATCGAAGGAGGGAAAAGCAGCTGGCCTATAATAAAGAACATCAGATCACACCAACGCAAATTGTGAAAGCCTCCCAGTCCATTATGGGATTGGATAAAAGAGAGCAACCTGAGAATACCTATGCAGGACCCGAAAATATCACCGTGGCAGCAGATCCGGTAGTCCAGTACATGAGCAAAAAAGCCCTGGAAGAAAACATTAAAAAAGTGAAGAAAGCCATGGAAAAAGCGGCCAAAGAGCTGGACTTCATTCAGGCAGCACAATACCGGGATGAAATGTATGAGTTGCAGAAAATGCTCGAAAACAAAAAATAAGTTGAAGGCACCGTCTGACTCATTATTGAAACTCCCTCGCTGTTAAGCTTCCTTTTATCAAACAGCGCTATCCTTTTTCCTGATCCTGCGGATTTAACATATCATAGGGTTGTCCTGTTGTTTCCAATACATTGTACCATAACTCACTTTCGAGACTGATCTTCTTACTTTCTTTCACGGCAAGGGAAATGGGCAAAAGGGTAAAATGTCCGTTCCAGTCTCCGATAACAAAATCAGTGATCCCAGCCATGGCAGCATGCACCGCATTTTGTGCCAATTGAATGCAAAACTTGCTATCATTGGGATTTGCCGGGGCACTGCGAATGATATAACTTGGATCAATGTATTTGATAACATGCCGGAATCCCCATTTATCGAAAACTTCTTTGATCTTCTCCTTCAGGAAAATTCCTATGTCTTTATATTTTATATTTCCGGAAGCATCTTTCATCTGGGATTTGTCGTGAAATAAATACTGACCTGCCCCCTCCGATATTACGATGACTGCATGGAGCTTTTGTTCCAGTCTCTTTCTCAATATTTCCAGAAAACCCCTGGGCCCATAGAGATCAAACTGCATCTCAGGGATAATGACAAAATTGACATCCGGTGCCGATAATACCGCATTGGCTGCAATAAATCCAGAGTCACGCCCCATGAGTTTAACGATGGATATTCCGTTATATGCCCCTTTTGCTTCGTTGTGTGCATCCTTAACGATGTCACAAGCTTTTGAAAAGGCGGTCTCAAATCCGAATGACCGGTCAATAAACCCGATATCATTGTCGATGGTTTTTGGAATGCCTCCCACCGATATTTTAAGGTTTCTTTTTTTGATCTCCTGGTGAATCTCATGCGCACCGCGCATCGTGCCATCCCCTCCAATGGTAAACAAAATATTGATGCCTAATCGTTCCAGGGTATTCACGATTTCTCCCACATCCTGCTCTCCCCTGGAAGAGCCTAATATGGTACCCCCAAAGGTATGAATATCATCCACAAATTCAGGGGTCAATTCAATCAGCGGATGATTATATTCAGGGATGAATCCTTCATAACCAAACTGGATGCCCACTATTCTGTTCACTTTATAGCGGTAATGCAACTGCATGACCAAAGCCCTGATCACATTATTCAATCCCGGACATAAGCCTCCGCAGGAAACAATGGCTACTTTTGTTTTTGCAGGTTCGAAATAGATATATTCATGCGGACCGGCTTTTTGAAATGATATGGGCGTGGCATTTTTATCTTTATGTGCATAAAAACTTTTCACCGAAGAATCGTAAAGCACCCGCTCATCATCATTAATAAAGTTAAAAACCCCGTCCCCCATAGAATTAGATAGTTCAAGCGGTGACTTGATGGAGGATGTACCCAGTCTTTCTACATAAAACGCTTCTATATCTGGCAAATTAGTCATATAAAATATAGGTTTAGGTTCAATACTTAATTCCCTTCCTCATCAATCGGCTCATAATCGGGATTGACATGGACCACGTTTTCGTAATGAATTTTATACAGGAAAGCCGGCTCATCAGTACCGATTTTATGCACCAGTTCAAGAACATAAGGGTATTTCCTTTGAATATAATACAGGTAACGCTTTACAGTGTTGATGGTATATTTTGTTTTCCGAAGCGGGTTTCGACGGAGACTGGCCATGATCACGTATTGCACATTGGCATTGCGCAACTGATCCAACAACTCCTCCGGATCAGTTGTAGGCACCCTGCCTATCCGGTAAAAGTCTCTTTTCCCGTAAATAAAAGACATATTGGGTTTCCGGCTTGCTATCATGGCGTCTTTTGGGGCATGTTCAGCGGCATACTGACTCATTTTTAAGTAATTAACCCAATCAGGGGTATATCCCTGGAATTTATCTCCTTTTAAACCCTCTGCCAGGGCAGTCTTATTCTCCTGCACCCTTTCGGTCAGTATATTTAAGTTGGTAAAGAAGATGACTATCATTAACAGAAGCAGGGGGACTTTGAGCCAGATAAATCTTTTCTCAAAACTTAGGTGATATAAGGCATATAATAACAATATGGGAAAAAAGATGAGAATCAATCGCCCCTGATCCCAGCTTACTTGCAAGATAATAAAGGTGACTCCGGCAAGAATTCCA
>CAYFUP010000025.1:0-21927 GCA_964346235.1 uncultured Bacteroidales bacterium
AATTTATATAATTGAAATACAAGAGTTTAACATAACATTTATCACAGATGAACCTACCGGCTTATGTCAAATATATCATATCGGGCTTTTCCGTATTGGTGATACTTTCCATAGTCATGTTGTTCAACATTGCTTTCAAATCCAATGTTGAATTGAACCAGGGCAAAGACCATGCTTTCATAAAAATAGCCACCGGTTCGTCTTTTGAGGATGTAATAGATACGCTGCAAAAAGACAGTCTGTTAAAAAACTATAAAACCTTCCGGATTCTGGCGGCGAGAAAAAACTATCCCAATCATGTTTATCCTGGAAATTACAAAATAGAAAACGGGATGTCCAATAATGAGCTGATTAATTTGTTGCGGTCAGGCAAACAGGAACCGGTGGACGTGATATTTAACAACATCCGTACTGCCGGTCAGCTGGCTGGTATAATTTCCAGGCAGATTGAAGCAGATTCTGCCGCCATTGATTCCCTGCTGCATGAAGAATCCTTCTTAAAGCAATATGGTTTGAACAAACAAACAAAATTGACCCTTTTTATACCCAACACGTATGAGTTTTTCTGGGATACCGGGGCAAAGGGTTTTATTGACAGAATGGCCGGTGAGCGAGAAACATTCTGGAAAGGGGAAAGGGGAGAAAAGCTAAGAAAGACATCCTTAAGCAGGGAGGAAGTGTTCACCCTGGCATCCATTGTGGACGAAGAAACGACCAAGCAGGATGAAATGGACCGGATTGCGGGGGTGTATATGAACCGTTTAAAACGAGGAATGCGGCTGCAGGCAGATCCAACCATTAAATATGCCCATAATGATTTTGGCATGAAAAGGGTACTGAAAATACACCTGGAAGTCAATTCACCTTACAATACCTATAAGAACAGTGGTTTGCCACCCGGCCCGATTTCCGTTCCTTCTATACAGGCCATTGATGCCGTCTTAAATTATGAAGATCACAACTATTTATATTTCTGTGCAAAAGATGATTTTTCCGGATATCATGTGTTTTCACAAACCCTCAGACAGCATCTGAACAATGCCCGTAAATATCAGCGGGCAATTTCCAAGAAGAGAATTTTTAGATAATGGAAGGATTTTTTGCCGGACTTATTCTGTTTTTTTTTCCACATGAGCCCTCTTTGTCAAACCTCTGATGGTAAAGGCAGGTATGTGAAACCTTTGGCAACCCTCAGGATTGTCTCATCCCGGCATGATGCACCATTGTGAATAATGGGGCATGGGAAAGAAAGGAAAAAAAATCATATGATGTTCACTTCCTCTTCCAGTGGTACAGAAAACTTTTGATATACATCCGCTTTTATTTTCCTGGAAACTTCATAAATCTCCCTGCCACTGGCATGACCAAGGTTGGTTAATACCAGGGCCTGTTTTTCGCTGACTTGTACCTGGCCAATTACTTTTCCTTTCCAACCGCATTGCTCAATCATCCAGCCAGCCGGTATTTTTACATAATCATCTGATATTCTGTAACAGGGCATTTCCGGATATTGCTCACTCAGCCTATTTTTCAGGGATACATGGACAACCGGGTTTTTAAAAAAACTGCCTGCATTGCCAGTCGTCTTTGGATCTGGCAATTTGCTTTCCCGAATGTTTATGATGGCTTTCCTGAGGTTATGTATATTGATTTCATCATATTTTTTTAGTTCTTCCTTGATGTTCCCATACGAAAGATTCAGCCTGGGTTTTTTTTGTAAGGTGAAATCTACGGCGCTAATGATGTATCTGTTTTTCAGACGGGCCTTAAAAATGCTTGTCCGGTAATCAAACTGGCAGTCATGGTTTGAAAAAATGACAGTTTCACCGGTATGGCGGTCAACGGTCTCGACCCGGGAAATGGTATTTTTAACCTCTGTACCGTAGGCCCCGATGTTTTGTATTGGTGCAGCACCAACATTTCCCGGAATCAATGAAAGGTTTTCGATGCCTCCGTATTCTCGATCCACACAATATTTCACAAACTCATCCCATTCCTCTCCGCAATAAGCTTTGATTTCTGCTTCTTCCTGGTTTTCGTTAATGACTTCCATGTTTTTGAAGGAGGGATGTATAACGATGCCATCAAAATCTTTCAGGAATAAAACATTGCTGCCTCCACCAAGCACCAATTGTTTTGATTCACGGTAAGCCGGATCTTTAATGAAGGATACCAGCTCATCCATGCTTTCGGGTTCAAACATAAATTTCGCTTTTACGTTGAGCCCAAATGTATTATACGGTTTTAGGTTGAAATCTGATTGTAAGTTTATCAAAGCGCTATTTTTTGTCAAACCTACACATTTTTTTCAGCTAAGCGAAATGAATCCATTTAAAAAAAAAAAATTCTGCTTAAGTGTCTGTTCGTTAAGATTCTTTCCCGACTTTATAGACGGACATTATTTAGTTTTTTTAGTGCCTTTAATCAGGATTCTTTAGCCTAAGAAAGATTCTAAATTTTTTAGTTAATTTAGCTGATCATCCCAAAACCATGAAGATGACAAAAGTGCTGATATCGGTTATTAATGATTTGGCAACGGACCAAAGAATGGACAGGACAGCGAGGACTTTGCAAGAGAAAGGGTTTGAAGTGCTGCTGATCGGCAGAAAATTAAAAAACAGTCCGCCGCTTTCAAGACCTTATTCCACAAAAAGAATGAATCTGCTATTTACCAGGGGACCCTTATTTTATGCAACCTATAATATTCGCCTGTTCCTTTTTCTACTGTTTCATAAGGCCGATGCATATTTGTCCGTTGATCTGGATACCTTGCCTGCCAATTACCTGGCTTCATTGGTTAAAAACAAAGCTTTAGTATTTGATAGTCACGAGTACTTTTCTGAAGTACCTGAGTTGGTTCACCGGCCATTCGTTAAAAAAATCTGGTTAAAACTGGAGCAATGGATGGTACCAAAACTAACGTATGCTTATACGGTAAGCGATTCAATTGCCACAATGTATAAGCAAAAATATAATATCAACTTTCTGACCATTAGAAATTTACCTTATTTTTCAGGAAACCCCGGAGGAGATCAGGGTAATGCTTCAGAACAGTCAGAAGGGGGACACCAAAACCAGTCATCCAATCAATATCCTTTGGGACATGAAAGACCTGCGGAAACTCAATCAATACAAGGGGCGTATCGTTCTCAAAACCATGGTCATCCGATTAGCAGCTTCGATGCGGTTAAGTCGGAAATACCAACGGGTCATTATGTGATTATTTACCAGGGGGCGCTGAATATGGGCAGGGGATTGGAAAACCTGATCAGGGCCATGACATATCTTGATAACTATTATCTGTTATTGGCGGGAGGGGGTGACCTGGAATCAGCATTGAAGGAGTTATCCGGGATAGAACAGGTTGAAAACAAAGTTTGCTTTACAGGCAGGATTATTATGGAAGAATTGTTCAGATATACCCAACTGGGTGATATAGGGGTATCGCTGGAAGAAGATCTGGGTTTAAACTATCGTTATGCCATGCCCAATAAACTATTCGCCTATATTCAAAGTCATTTGCCGGTTCTGGTTTCAAATCTGCCTGAAATGGCTTATATTGTGAAAAAGTATGATATCGGACTTGTGAACCATCATCACGAACCCATGCAAATGGCATTGGATATCAAATTGATCTGTGAAGATGAAGAAAAAAGAAAGAACTGGAAAGCGAACCTGGCAGTGGCAGCCAGTGAATTATGCTGGGAGAAGGAAGAGCAAAAGCTGGTGGACTTGTTTGAAAAGATAAAGCATGATAGCGGAACAAAGCTCACTGGTATGCTCCGATAGATTCTACAAGAACCTTTTTGCGTGCTTCTTAAAAATGGGCAGCGATATATAATAGAGTGCGATGCCCAAGGGAACGGAGAGAACTGCCCAAACCACTAAGCCATACATGTTGATTTGCCAGATATCTATGACCGCAGCCAGCCAGTCTTCCCGCATCAGTGCAATAATTTCGCGAACAGAGAAAGGAATATCGTGACCGTTAAATATCAGTTGCCCCAATTTCAGAAAAGGGATGAATAAAACAAGCTGTAAAGCATAAACCACATAATTCACAATCTGAATAGCCACCAGGTTTAACCGGAATATAATAGCCACCAGGGTTAACAATGCCGTATTAATTCCTATGAATGGAATGATGCCTAAAGTTACCCCAATGGCCAGGGTTAAAGCCAGTTTTTCAGGGGTTATTCCCTGTTTTAAAAAATCCAGCAGGGGATGTATTAATTGGTTATAGAAGAAGCGGTTAATTTTCAAGATAAATGTTTTTAGGAAATTCCATTGATATTCGAAATCCAATTCTTGCCTGCACTGCAATAATACAAATAGTTTTGTAAAAAACATGTTGCCAGAAAATTCAGAAAATATTAATATTGGTTTAATATTATGTGTGGGATATTTTGTTTAAATTTATAAAATATGGTTCGTATGAAGAAAATATTAGTTGTTTTACTGCTTGCCTTCCTGGTACTCCAATCCTGTCACAGGGAAAAAAATGAAAAATCATTGGAAGTGGTTATCCTGCATACCAATGACATGCATGGTGCGATTGATGGATTCGCCAAAATTGCCGCATTAAGGGATAGCCTGCTGGAGGTCCATGAGCATTTATTGATAATCAGCGCCGGGGATTTATTCAGTGGCAATCCCGTGGTGGACTATTTTGAGCCCAAAGGATATCCAATGATTGATTTGATGAATGATGTGGGTTATGATCTCACGGTCATCGGAAACCATGAGTTTGACTACGGACAGGATATTCTGCAGGAGCGTATTGAGCAGGCCAGCTTCCCGTTCATCTGTGCCAATATGAATACAGCCAATACCATATTGCCCCAGCCCAACCCTTTTCATGTATGTAAGATAGAAAACATCGAATTGTTTTTTTTGGGATTACTGGAGATTGGGAACCAGGGGAGGCCCTCTACCCATCCTGCCAAACTGGAAGGCATTGCCTTTGATGATCCGGTGGAGACTGCCGGCCGGTTTATCGGAAAGAAAAAAGATTACAATGCCTTCATTGCATTGTCTCACCTCGGGTGGCAAGCAGATGAACGTCTTGCCAATACCTATGGCGAATTCGATGTGATCATTGGCGGGCATTCACATTCGTTGATTGATTCTACATTGATCCGTAATGGAGTTTTGATCGCGCAGGCCAATGATGATTTGGACTATGCAGGCATCATCAGGCTTACTTTCCATAAAGGTGAATTGGTTAAAAAATCGGCGGAGGTGATTAATATAAGGGACTATAAGAAAGAAGATGAAGAAATCCTGGCAAAGATTATTCAATATAACAACAATAAATCCCTGA
The DNA here is from genome assembly GCA_964346235.1 of uncultured Bacteroidales bacterium. Classification (GTDB taxonomy): domain Bacteria; phylum Bacteroidota; class Bacteroidia; order Bacteroidales; family CAYFUP01; genus CAYFUP01. The sequence continues at coordinate 5,324 of CAYFUP010000025.1, forward strand.
ACCAGGTCATTGGGTTCGCAGCTTCTGATATGAGGGGCAAAGAAGAGCTGGGTGCTTTGTTTACCGATGCCCAGACTTCCATAAGCGGATTGGATTTTGCATTTCAAAACAATGGTGGAATCAGGGTTTATGAAATACCGCAAGGAAAAATTACAGCCAAAACAGTCTATACCATGGATCCTTTTGGAAATGAGTTGATGGAGTTTTCTTTGCGACCTGAAGAAATCAGGTCCTTGCTATCCTTTGCTTATAACAGGTATCAGCATCCCGGTCTGCAGATTTCAGGAGGTTCTTATACCATCAACGTGGACAAAAACAGTGAAATTCAAAATATCCAGATATATGATGATAATGGCGAAATCCTGCATGCTGATTCCACCTATTCCGTGGGTTTAAGCAGTTACATTGCCAGTTCCTATCAGTTTGATCACCAGGATAAAGGCAAATCGCATTACAGAACCACAGCCGAAAATATCATTGCTTATATTGAACAAAAGGATACCGTTGACTATGCCGGAGTCAAAAGGGTATTTGTGGACACGGTGCCATGAATTAAGTTGGCAGAACCGCTATCCGCTATTTTGAACCTCCAGGTATGTTTATATGTACCTCATTTATAATATCTTTAACTTCCCTGGTATATTTTTCTGGATCAGTTTTATGATACCTTACTTCCCTGGTATATTTTTCTGTACATGGCCCCATGTAATCTTTTGAGTCCCGTCACGTTTTATATGCTTTTGATTCAGGCAATTTTTACACATTTCCCAGCATGTTTTTTATGTCCATGATGGCGGTATCGGTTCCGAATACAATCGCAATATCTCCTTTTCTGAGGAAAGTATCCCCATGCGGAACCTGCATTTTATCGCCCCGCCTTATGAGCATCAGGTAGGCATCCTTATGAAAGGAAATGTCTTTTATCTGATTGCCTGCAATGGCTTCGCTGGTAACTTTTGTTTCTTCGATGCTATAATTCTCAAATGTTTCAATTAAAGCTTCATAAGTGGCAGGGCGAAGCATATAGTTTTCAATGGTAGAAGCGGCTATTCGCCTTATATCCAGGGTTTCAACTTCCATGTTGCTCAGCTTTTGCTCGAGTCTTGACTGATCGGCTTTTGAAATGATTTTATCATGACCCAGCACCTCCCTGAGCATCTGGCAGATTTTGAGATTGAGTTCATCGTGACCGGTTAATACAATGACATGGTCACCAGGATTGATTTCAAGTTTTTGCAAAACCTTTTCATTTATTCCGTCTCCCAACTTCGCTTCAAATCCTTTTGCTTTTAATTCCAGGTATCTTTTCAGGTTTTTTTCAACAATAACAGAAGTCATGCTATACATTCTCAGTCTCCGTGCAAGTAAAACCCCAGTGCTGCTGCCACCAATGATAATGGTCTTTTCTCCTTTTAATTCATTCCGTGGGTTTATATAGTTGAACAACGCCGGAGAGAATATACAGGTGATGACGGCCATGATGATAAAAACAGCATTTATCCCTGGCGAGATGATGTCTAAGTCCACCCCGATTTTCGAAGCAGCAATGATCAAACTCAACCGGGATGACATCAGAATTCCCCCGGAAATGGCCTGCCGGCGGCCGAACATTTTGGCCCATAGCAAAGCAGGAATGATTTTTACCAGGTACAGGATGATTACCAAAAGGAATAAAAACAAATACAAAGAATTGTCGAACTCTTTAAGCGCTGCAGGATTAAACTGGGCACCCACCATAATAAAAAAAATGGGTATAAAGAAACCATAGCCCATGCCCTCCAACTGAATGAGGAGGACTGATCTTTTTTTGTTGATAAAATAGGATAACAGCAATCCACTGAGAAAGGCACCCAGCACCATGACTTCTTCCCCCATAAATTGGGCGGCAGCAACGAAGATCAATATCAATAGTATGGTTCCCCTGATTTTTATTTGTGATGTGGCATGTGCCAATTGATAAATGAGCCGGCGGAACAAATTGTTTTTAATGATCCTGGTGCCGGTTCTCTGAAAGATCAGGAATATTAGAAATAGCAGCAATATCAGCAGAATATCATAACGAAACCCATGCCTGATAATGAAGGCACTAAATGTAAACAGCAGTATGCTTAACAAATCAGCAATGGCTGCTGCAATCAGAATCATCTGTCCGTAATTGGTTCCGATTTCGCGCCTGTTTTTTAGTACCGGCAAGATAATGCCCACCGAGGAAGTGACCAGGATGAGTGAAAAGTACCAGTGATTATTGATATTGACAATTGAGCTTAGGGACCACGAAAAAAAATAAGACAATATGATGGTGATGATAAACATAATTGATCCGGCCAGCAAAGGGTTTATGAGCATCCTGGAGAGGGTAATTCTCCCTCTCGGAAAAGTATCGAACAATTTGCTGAGATCCACTTCCAGTCCGCTTTGGAACATAAGAAACAGAAAACCTGAAAGGGCAAGGAACTCAAGACTTCTGATTCCTTCCCCCGGTATGCCGGTCAGTATGGTTTGCCCGATAATATATCCCGCGATAATCTCCAGAATAACCGAGGGGATCAGTTTAATCCCGAATAATGACATCAGCATGGGAATAGCCCATGCGACTGCAACAACGATTAATACCGGCAAATAATTGAAGTCAAAGGAAATGGTCAGAAAAAGGTTCAATTTAGGTTGTTTTATTGTTTGGATTGCAAAGTTACAAAATCATGGGCAGGTTTAAACGCGATAAGACTTATATTAAACTTCTTTAGTTCAAACAAAGAATCAATTGTAATAACCACTTTGGTGTTTCAAACCATATGGAGCCCTTATAAATGATTTCACGTCCTTTTGCAAGTGGCCTGTATTTATCAGATATACTTGACAAAGACTTCTTTCAGAAATTTGTCTTCAAGAATACCAATGATCCTTTTGACCACCGTTCTGCGTATTTCCAGGTCAACCGGCAGGTTTGGATCCTGGTGGGCAATGTTGATGCGGGTACCAATGACGAAATGTATTTCATCACTGTTCTTTATCAGTCTGAATATCTGGTCTGCAGGCCCTTTTCCAAGCGTATAGCTTTTATTATAATCAAACAGGATTTTAGCCACTTTGCTTAAGGTCAGTATGCCTTCGGTTACCAGGTCAATTCCTTTCATGTAGGAGACAGGCGGGAGTTCATTATCGGTAAACTGAAAGCTGTCTTCAATGTCCAGATTCAGCTCACGCGAAACAATATCGGCGGTCGTGGCACCGCATATAATTTTTTTACCATCAAATTTTTCCACCATCTCCGAAAGTTCATGATCTTTGTCTTCGTTGTAAGGAGGTCCGGTGGTGATGAGCAGTTTCCTGGGTTCCCTGTAATATATGCTTACACAACTGCTGTCGTCTTTGGCATGAAAACTGTCATTTTTGTATGCCTGACTGACCATTTTGTAGGCAAGTTGCTGTGCAGAAATATCAGGGGTATTATTCACCAGCTTTAAAGCATAATCATTGGCTTTTTGGGTTCCCCATCCAAAAGGGTATATTTTACTTCCCAATCCTGATTGTGTGATTCCATCAGAATATAAAACAATTCTGTCATCCTTTCGAGGGGTGAACGATATGCTTTTTAAAACCTTTCCTGCATTTCTTTCTCCCTCGAGTACAAAGGTTTGCTGCTCCAGGGGCAATTGTTTCTTCCCCCGTATAATCATCGGATCCGGATTATCGTATTGCAGTATTCTGGTTTCACCGGCTATCTCGATATCCACAATGGTGAAGGTGGAATAGTTTATTTTCCTGTCGTTGCATTCCGGCAGGGTGTTCATAATGATTTCGGCTATTTTTCTGAAATCTTTATGTTCCTTGGTGAAATTCAGGGCCATGCTGGAAGTCAGGGTAGCCAGCACATTGGCTTTCACCCCGTGACCCAATCCATCGGAAAGCACAACAATAATGCGGTTTTCTTCCTTGATCTTTTTACTGAGAAAAACATCCCCGGAGATCCGTTCATTTTCATGATTTTTCAGTTCCCCTTTGACTTCTATGAAAAAGCTATTACTCATGATCCGATTTTTTCCCTGTCTTGTGAAATTCAATAATTGAGTTGAGCATCTGTTCCGTTTCTGAAGCACCTTCTCCCAGAAGGAAACCTATTTTCTGAACCATTTCCAGGTTTTTATCAATGACTTCTGTGACCCGCTTTATGACTTCTTCCTTCTGTACCTCTGGTAAAAACATATCCCGGATGATGGCTCCAATGATTTTGTTTTGCTTGATAGTAAAAATGGACAAGTTCAGGAATTTTTCATTATAGTGCACGTCGCGGCTTAATACATTTTCATTGTTTTGAAGCACATATGAAAACAGGTTATAAATATTAAACGGAAGCAGTGTTTTGATGTCGGCACCAATTAAGCCGGGAACGACTTCGTTGATTTCTTCGGCCTCATCGCCCAGGATGTTGACAAACCTGGCATTAGACTGCACAATTTTAAGGTTTTTATTAATGATGACTACCCCTGCCCGAAGTTTTTCAAGCATCAGGTTGGTGATTTCCGAGGCCTCTTTGGCAGCTTCTTTTTCCTTTTGGGCTTTTTTTTCTGATTCCTCCAATGCTTTTTGCATTTTGGAGAGTTTTTCATTGGTTGATTTAAGGGTTTTGATATATTCCTGCCTGTTTTTCAGGGTATAGGTCACACACATGTCTGTTTTGGCCAACCCTTTTCCCACGGCAATAGCAAAATCCTCACATGATTGATATCCGCAGCTTTCGCAACTCAGCTTATCTTTGTTGTTTTCCTTGCCGATGACCTTCAGGATTTCTTTGATTTTACTTTTTGAAGGGTTGGGCAGCCGCTGATCATCATTGATAAATTCCCTGCTTAAATCAATATCCCCTAATTCTTCCAAATGCTGGTTCCACAGTTTTTTATCGAATTTTTTGTTGCGTTTTTTCGTATATTCCACCACCAGGGCATGTTTCAGGTATTTGTTGGTCTTCCTGGTGTTGCCGGGCCCCTGGATACATCCTTCATTATAAAAGATGTTAAAATGACGTCCAATCTGTTCGATTTTATGATCAAACTCATTGACTGCATCCAGCATATTGTGCTTCCCTTCTGCAGTAATAACCTGACCATCAAGCAAATCTTCATTTAGACCGGATGCTTGAATGATGCCGTTGGATAGTGGAAACAAATACCCTTTATGACCATGAGGTTGGTCAAATTCAGAATATTCCAGGTTGCTTTCAGTAATGTGATGATCAGTAAACAATTCCCTTAATTCTTTGAAAGTCAGCACTGCATCTACCAATCCACCACCATTATGACGTTTTGCATCTTCTTTGTGGGCGATACATGGACTGATATACACCACTTTCGTATCGCTGCCGTATTTTTTTCGGGCAATTTTAGCGGATGCCACCATTGGAGATACAATGGGGGCGAGGTTGTCAATGATATCGGGATGGTATTTTTCAATATAAGATACGGTTGCCGGACAGTTGGCGGTGATATAGTATTTTCCCTTAAAATCGGAAAACAATTTGTAATATGCCCGGGCCACCATGTCAGCAGCAAAAGCGGCTTCAAGAACCAGGTGAAATCCTAATGATTTAAGCATTTCGACAAACTTACGGTAATCAGAAATGTCATCAAATTCACTGGCAATAGCGGAATCACAAACAGCGGCCACTTGTTTTTCATCTTTCAGCATGTCCATTACTGTGGCTTTGGAATCCCTGTAAGTAATGGCACCGGGTGAACAAATGGATATACAACTTCCACATCCAATGCATCTTTCATGAACCACTTCAGGGAAATGTTTATGGGGTTTAACGACGATTGCTTTGACGGGGCATGCCCTGACACATGCATAGCACATGTGGCATGATTTATTGTGAATTTCTATTAGCGGGGCTGAAGTTTCCATAATCTCATCCATCCATCTTTAAATGTTAAATTCCTCCGTAAGAATGTCAATCACATTCATTTCATTGACGTTTTTAAATAACTTACCGTTGATTTTTAAAATGGGTCCCTCCGTGCATAAGCCAAAACAATGGCTGCCATGAAAGAAGACTTTTTCCTCCAGGTCATGATCCTTTAAAAAGGTTGATATGGCCTGAAGGGTTTTGTTATTGCCTCTTGCAAAACATGAACTTCCCAAACATATCACCAGCTCAGTTTTCTCATTGTTCATTTGTCATGGTATTCGTTTAATGATATTCTCAAAAATAATAAAAATTTTTAAGGGGCATCTTAAAGTCACTGGAGCGCGAAAGCATTGTGTTATTTAAAATGATTATAAATTTTATACCGGGAAAGTTTTTTCTCTACACATAATATATTGTTTTTTTGATCATTAGGCAAAGGTATAATAAAAATTTATTTGTTAATCAATTAACATTGTTTATACGATAACAGAAAGTTTATTATATTTGTAATAGGGTAAATTTTTGATTTTTATGACAATACATTCAAACTATGGAAAATGATGTAAAGGACATTCTAACCCATTATCCCAATGCCAGGAGAAGCGATTTAATCGCATTGCTTCAGGATGTTCAGGAAAAGGAAGGATATATTTCAGAAGCATCAATAAAAATGGTGGGTGAATATTTACATTTGCCGGCCAGCAAAATTTACAGTTTGGCCAGCTTTTACAACCAATTTCGCTTCGAGGCCAGGGGAAAATACCATATTCAGTTATGCAAAGGCATTAATTGCCATCTGGAAGGTTCGGCCGAATTGATCAAAGAGTTAAAAAAAACTTTAAAAATCCGCGAAGGACAGACCACAAGCAACGGTCTGTTTAGTCTGGAGGTGGTGAATTGTTTTGGAGCATGCCACATAGCGCCCGTTATGGCTGTCAATGATACATTTTACCCCAGGGTGAATAAAAATCAGCTGAATGAAATCATTGAGCATTACACCAATTCGTAGTGAGTTTAGGTATGAAATCAAATGAAACCATAGCATCTGAAAAGGCTTTTCTAATCGAAAATGGACTCGCTAACGGCTCACATCTTATCAGTGACCTGGATAAAGAGCGGCTTAAAATCATGCGAAAAGAAAAAGTGCTGGTTCCCCATATTTTTGTCTCTTCCGGTTCGAATTCCAGAATATTAGGTTCTTTAAACATCATAGAGGCCATCCAGGAGTATTGTGATGACAATCAAGTGGAAGCCAGAATTATGGAAGTAGGAGATTTTGGATTTCAAAATTTTGAGCCCGTCATGCATGTTCAATTGCCGGGAAAATGCCGGGTTGGTTTCAGAAATGTCAGAATGGATAATATAGGTTATATACTGGCGGGTGTACTGAACAATTATCTTCCTGAAGAATATGTACTCGCTCAATCCCTTTCTAAAGATTTGGAAGCATGGGACAATATTACCAGCTACCAGGAACTGGACATGTTTGCGCATCAGAAAAAGCTTATATCACGAAATTGCGGTGTCATTGAACCAACTTCCATCGTTGAATACATTGCAAGGGGCGGCTTTAAGTCCTTCGTGAGAACCATTCGCAGGTATACATTTGAAGAAGTTTGTGATTTAACAGAAAGAAGCGGTTTACGGGGAAGGGGAGGAGCCGGCTACAACACCGGTCAGAAATGGAAAGAAGCCCTGGGTAACCCGGGTGATCAAAAATATTTAATTTGTAATGCGGATGAATCCGATCCGGGCACTTTTAAAGAAAGGTTTTTAATAGAAGGAGACCCGTTCCGTCTCATAGAAGGAATCGCCATTGCCGCCTATGCCATAGGTGCCAGGAAAGCATATATATACATCAGAAACAGTTATTCCCTTGCGATTCAGCGACTGGAGCAGGCGATAGTGCAAGCTTCAGAATATGGACTATTGGGTCACAACATCATGGACAGCGGTTTTAATCTTGAGATAAAGATTTCCAGAGGTGGAGGAGCCATGGTCTGCGGTGAAGAAACAGCCATCATCAAATCCATCGAAGGCAAAAGGCCCATGCCCAGACCGAGACCTCCATATCCAACGAAAAACGGACTTTTTGGAAAGCCTACCATAGTCAATAACCCGGAAACACTGATGAACGTCCCTGATATCTTGTTGCATGGAGCAGGATGGTTTCACACCATAGGGATAAAAAACAATTACGGAACCAAAATAATCGGATTAACAGGTCGCGTTAAATACAAAGGCGTCGCGGAAATACCCCTTGGGATGTCGCTGAATGATGTGATTATGAAAATAGGGCAGGGCCTTTTTCGGGATGATTCCTTAAAAGCCGTGCATATTGGTGGTGCATCAGGAGGGACGCTGCCGGCTGAAGAAACCGGACTTCCTTTTACATTTGAGGCAATCAGAGAAAAAGGAGGCTTGATGGGTTCCGGTGTCATCACCGTATTGAGCCGTAAAAACTGTATTGTGGATTTTGTAAAATATATGATGGATATCATTCAGCGTGAAAGTTGCGGAAAATGTATTCCCTGCCGGGAAGGTTCCAAAAGAATGTATGAAATTTTAAGCAGCATCACAAAGAAGCCTTTGAATGATTCAGGTCATCAAACCTTAGAGCGCTTTAAAGGGGTTATACAGCTTGAAAACCTTTCAACAGTCATGAAAGACGCTTCCCTATGCGGAATGGGCAAAACAGCACCGAATATTGTATTATCCACCCTTGATTATTTCAGGGAGGAATATGAGGATCATATTTTTGACAGAAATTGCAAGGCAGGAGTATGTAAGGATCTGAAAGTGTATTACATAGATGTGGATAAATGTACTGGCTGCATGGCATGTGCACAAAAGTGTCCGGAAAACGCCATCGTAGGAACCAAAAAGCATCCTTTTTTCATTGTAGCGGATAAATGTACAGGATGCGGTATTTGTTTTGAAACTTGCAAGTTCAATGCCATCAAGGCAGTCTGATTGACAGTGCTTTAAATGAAGGCTTGTATGGAAGCTTTAACCAGATCAACAATTAACCGATACGGGACATTAAAAAGTACAGCCATAAAAATTCGCTTCATGAAGGAATGAAGCCATTTGCTTAAATCAGTAGGAGGGGATCATATGTTTATCAATATTGAAGTCAACAATAAAACCATCAAAGCCAGGAAAGGAGAAACCATCCTTTCAGCTTTGCGCCGAGGCGGAATGGATGTGCCGACCTTATGCCATATGAAGGATTTCAGACCTTCCGGTGCTTGCCGGCTTTGCATGGTAGAGATGGAAGGAAGGGATGATTTGGTTCCTGCTTGTTCTTATCCGGTAGAGGAGTGGATAAAAATTAACACGCATTCTCCGCGTGTGCTCAAGGCCCGGAGAACCATCGTCGAATTATTGCTTGCCAACCACCCGGATGATTGCCTTTATTGCGATAAAAACATGAGTTGTGAACTTCAGAACCTGGCTGAAGAATTGCACATTCATGAAAGGCGGTTTCCGGGTAAACGAAACAGGTACCGGCTTGACCAGTCAAGCAGCAGCCTGGTCAGGGATCCCTCCAAATGCATATTATGCGGAAGATGTGTAAGAACCTGTGAAGAGGTACAGTCCGTTTCAGCCATAGATTTTGTCGGCAGAGGAAACAAGATGGTCATTGAAACTGCCATGAGCAAAAGTTTAAACCTTTCCAGCTGCATCCATTGCGGGCAGTGCATTATGGTTTGTCCCACCGGGGCACTTCATGAAAAAAACAATTATGATGAAGTACTGGATGCTTTGTATGATAACCAATTGCATGTTGTCGTTCAATATGCTCCTTCCATATCCGTTTCCATTGCAGAGGAATTTGGCATCAGGCCCGGTAAAGAAATAAATGCCCTGTTAAATGCTGCTTTACGGAAGATGGGGTTTGAAAAAATATTCCTGACCTCATTCGGGGCCGATTTGGCATCCATGGAAGGTGCCGCCGAATTTGAAAACAGGCTGGAGCATAATATGGATTTGCCCATGTTTTCCAGTTGCTGTCCGAGTTGGATCAAGTATATGGAACAATTCTGGCCACAATACCTGCATCATTTATCTACCTGCAAATCACCTCAACAGATGCTGGGCACCCTTATTAAAAGCTATTATTCTGAAGTTGAGGAGATTCCCCATGAGAAATTATTTTCAGTCGCTATCATGCCATGTACATCAAAAAAATTTGAAGCACAGCGGGCTGAAATGAATCAAAAAGGAATACCTGATATCGATGTGGTGCTGACCACCAGGGAACTGATTAAGATGATCAGGTTAAATGGCATTGATATTGCCTCCCTGGAAGGAGAGCTGCCTGACCAGCCATTCGGAACAAGGAGTTCGTCCGGCAAAATCTTTGCTACCTCAGGCGGTATGAGCGAATCAGTAATTCGCAGCTTGTCCCGCGAGGAAAAAATCGGAATGGATACCACGATTGAATTTGGCAAAGGAAACAAAGATGTGAAGATAGTAACCCGGAGTTATCAGGGAAAAGAATTAAGGTTTGCCATAGTAAACGGACTTCGTGAAGCAAAAAACCTCATGCAGTCCTTGTCCGAAGGAAAACTGGATTATGATTTTGTGGAAGTGATGGCTTGTGAATCCGGATGCATTGCAGGAGGGGGACAGCCTTACAATAACGACGAAAAAATCCATAAGCAAAGGGTCAAATCCCTTCATGAAACGGATGCCAAAGATATGATAAAAGTTCCTTACAGAAATCCTGCTATCAAAGAATTATTCGATAAATATTTCGATTATCCCGGAAGTGAAAAGTCAAGGAAATTGCTACACACAGGTTACTCACCAAAAGAAACCCTGATATAAAACCTTTAACATTTACAATGGACAACGGTCGATAATCAAAACATCGAAGAAATATGAGCGAAAATAAAGAACAAGATAAACTGGTATATACGGTAAAGGATCGTTGCCGGACTTGCTATACCTGTGTCAGGGAGTGCCCTGCCAAAGCAATCAAAATTATTAACGGACAGGCACAGGTCATTCCTGAGCGATGCATAGGTTGCGGCAATTGCATCAGGGTTTGCAGTCAGCTGGCCAAATCATACCGGCGCTCTATCGACCAGGTATATGATTTACTTGAATCTGAAAATCAGGTAGCTGCCATCGTTGCCCCAAGTTTTCCCGCTGAATTTATCGATTTTGATGATTATAAAGAATTTGTCGGATCCCTGAAGGTATTGGGATTTGATTATGTGTGCGAAGTATCCTTCGGGGCTGATTTGGTAGCCCGGAAATACAAAGACCTGTTTGAGATGAACTCTGGGAACCGCTTTATTTCAGCAGATTGTCCTGCCATTGTTTCCTATATATCAAATTATTATCCAAAGCTTGTTAACCGTTTTGCCCCGATTGCTTCACCAATGGTGGCCACCGGCAGGGTGATCAAAAAGAAATATGGAGAAGGACTGAAGATAGTATTTATTGGTCCTTGTATTGCAAAAAAAGATGAATCGGATGAGATTGACGAAGTCGTGACTTTTGCCGAGTTGAGAAAAATGTTTCAGATTGATAAGATTTCCCAAAAGGTGGTTGAACCCATGGAATTTGATCCGCCACTTTCCGGAAAAGGAGCTGTTTTTCCCATTAGCAGGGGATTAATGCAAACCATTGATATATCTGATAATGCGGTGGAAAGCGATATCATTGTCGCAGAAGGCCGTACCAATTTCCAGGAAGCCATCAAGGAATTTGATGCAGGATTGATCAACACGAATCACCTGGAACTATTATGCTGCGAAGGTTGCATCATGGGGGCAGGCATGTCAGTGGAAGGAAAACGCTATAAGAAAAGCAACCGGGTTGCTGAATATGCCCGACAAAAACTGGAATCTTTTGATGATGAACAATGGGGTCAGGAAATGAATGAATACAGCCAAATCGATCTTTCCAGGGAATATCAAATGAATGATCAGCGGATCAGCAATCCCGCACGCCGGGAAATAGTAGAAGTGCTGAAAAAAATGGGGAAGAATGATGTGAATGATCACCTGGACTGTGGTGCCTGCGGTTATGACACCTGTGAGGAACATGCCATTGCCATCATTAAAGGACTGGCTGAAACAGAAATGTGTTTGCCTTACTCCATTGAAAAACTTCATAAGTCGATTAATGAACTTGCTGTTTCAAACAAAGAACTTGCATCGGTGCAACAAACCCTGAAGCAAACAGAAAAGCTGGCGCATATGGGACAGTTATCTGCCGGTATTGCCCATGAATTAAATAATCCGCTTGGAGTCTTGATCATGTACAGTAATCTTTTGCTGGATGAAACCCCTGATGATTCACAACAACATAATGACCTGAATCTGATTGTGGAACAGGCCAACCGGTGTAAAAAAATTGTAAGCGGATTGCTGAATTTCGCAAGAAAGAATCAGCTCAACACATCGGAAGTCAATGCCGTTCACCTTGTCCAACAATGCATTGATGCGGTGATTGTGCCAAAAAATGTTAACCTTGTTTTTGAGCACACCCTGAGGGATTCATTCGTGTATCTGGACAGTGAACAGATGATACAGGTCATCACCAACCTGATGAAAAATGCCATAGATGCCATGCCCAGGGGAGGAAGTTTAATTGTGAGAATTGATGAAGATCAAGACCATATGCTTTTTACCATAAAAGATAACGGAACAGGAATTTCCCAGGAGGATCAGGAAAAAATATTTGAACCGTTTTTTACCACCAAAAAAATAGGAATGGGTACCGGCCTGGGATTGGCCACGGCATATGGAATAGTTAAGATGCATAAAGGAGACATTACAGTGGAATCAAATGATAATCCTGATATCGATCCGACAGGAACAAAATTTATCATTAAAATTCCCAGAAATCATCGTTCCTGAGAGCAATGTGCCTTTTTATTGATTGATACAGGCGGTTGGTATTTCTTGAAATTGGATTTAACAAAACCGGAGGGTGAATTCATTCATGAATATTTTATTGAAAAGTTTGAAAGTTATAAATTGCGCTCAAAAATATAAGCTATGAGTAAATATGACAAAACCATCTTAATCGTAGATGATGATATAGATTACCTTTTTCAGATGAAGATGCAGGTAGAACATTTTGGTTTTGGAGCAATTACTGCTGAAAGTCAGCGTGAGGCAGAAAAAATTTTGCAGGAAACAAGGCCCGACCTGGCCATATTTGATTTGATGCTTGAGAATGAAGATAGTGGATTCATATTGAGTTACAAGCTAAAAAAGAAATATCCGGATGTTCCAGTCATAGTCGCCACAGCTGTCGCTGCAGAAACCGGCATTTCCTTCGGACTGAATTCAGAAGAGGAAAAAAAATGGATCAAAGCGGATTTGTATCTCGAAAAGGGAATACGGCCCGATCAGCTTAGAAAAGAAATTTTACGTTTGTTAAAGCTTGATAAATAATGGAGAAATTGAATGTATTGGTAGTGGATGATGAACCGGGAATTTGTTCAGGGATAAGCCGGATACTGAAAAATTTCACGGTAAGTTATCCCTTTATGGATGATGACATTGGATTTGATGTAAAGGAAGCTTATACAGGGGAAGAAGCCATTGATGAGATTGACAACAATGCTCCGGATATACTATTGCTCGATAATAAACTGCCCGGTATTCATGGAATTGATGTGTTGGAATATATAAATAAAAAAGGCCATGAGATCCTGGTCATGATGATTACATCTTATGCATCCCTTGAGCTGGCAGTAAAAGCGACCAATACGGGTGCTTATGATTTCATCCCCAAGCCTTTTACCCCCCAGGAACTTCGTTCTTCCATGGAGAATGTTTCCAAACGTTTGTTTTTAAAGCGGATGACCAAAAAGCTGAAGCAGGAGGGAAAGCAAATCAGGTTTCAGTTTCTTTCAGTGCTTTCGCATGAATTAAAGGCCCCGATTAATGCTGTGGAAGGATATCTGAATATGATGAAAGAAAAGCAGGCCGGTGATTCCCTCGATGATTATCAGGAAATCATTGACCGTTCATTAACCCGCATAAACGGTATGAGAAACATGATTATGGATTTGCTGGATCTGACCAAGATTGAATCGGGTAAAAAATCAAGGGAAGTACAATCCATCAACCTGGCCCAGCTTGCCAAATCCTCCATTGACACCATGGGCCCCTATGCCATTCAGAAAGATGTGAAGATTAATCTGGACGCAGCGGGCAATATAACCCTTATGGCAGACAACGAAGAAATTGAAATTATTTTCAACAACCTAATCTCAAATGCCATCAAATATAACAAGACCGGAGGGGAGGTCAACTGCCATATTAAGGAAAAAGATCATTCCGTGGAGATTTCCATAGAAGATACAGGAATTGGCATGAGCGAGGAAGAGATCAATGTATTGTTTAAGGAGTTTGTCAGGATTAAAAATGAGAAGACAAAAAACATTACCGGAAGTGGATTGGGCTTATCAATCGTAAAAAAAATTGTAGATTTGTATAACGGGGATATCAGGGTGTCCAGTAAACCGGATAAAGGTTCGGCATTTACCCTGTATATTCCAAAAAAGTGAGAATAAGAAAACCGGCTTTATCTTATATGCCGGTCATAAGTAAACAAAACCTAAAACAATGAAGTTACCGGAAAAGACCATTGAACGATTAAGTGCATACAGAAGGACCCTGCTGAATCTTTCCGAGCAGGGCAAAAGTCATATTTATTCCCATGAACTGGCCAGTCTGCATAACATCACCGCCGTACAGGTACGCAGGGATATTATGCTGATAGGTTATGCCAGTGTTACCAAGAAAGGATACCACATTGCCGAGTTAATCGAGGTCATCGGGAGCATTATAGATACGGATCAGGGACAGAATGTCGCTGTCATTGGAATCGGAAACCTGGGAAGGGCTATTACGACCTATTTCAATGGAAAACGTTCCAAGCTGAATATCGTCGCGACGTTTGATGTGGATGAAAGCAAGGTGAACCGGGTTATATCAGGTGTGCATTGTTATAATATCAATCAGTTGAATGAGATCATCAGGGAAAATAATATATCCATAGGAATCATTACGGTACCGCCAGAGCAGGCCATCAGCGTGGCTGAAAACTTAGTTTATGCCGGCATCAAGGGAATATTGAATTTTACATCCGTATTGTTGAATGTCCCTCCGGAGGTTTATCTTGAAGAATATGACATGATCACTTCTCTGGAAAAAGTGGCTTATTATGTGAAAAAAAGAAATGTCGCATTCATGGAAGAAAACAAGCTGAAGCTGGATGGAAGTTCATGAGGGATTTGACAATGCAGCCCATATAAAAAACCCTGTTATTACCACGGGATCTTTTGACGGGGTGCATGTGGGACATAAAGCCATTTTAAAGAGAATGTCATTGCTTTCGGATAAAATCAACGGAGAATCTGTGCTTATCTCTTTTTATCCTCATCCGAGAAAGGTCCTGTACCCGGATTCTTATGGAAAAGACCTGCAGCTCATCAGCACCAGGGAAGAAAAAATAGAACTTTTAAAGCAGACGCAATTAAAACACCTGATTTTGGTGAACTTTACCAAAGCTTTTTCCCGGACTTCCTCACAAGAATTTGTGGAAGACTACCTTGTCGCCAAGCTGAAAGCCCGTATGATCATTGTCGGATTCAACCATCATTTCGGATACAACAGAGAAGGCGATTACCGGTACCTTCTGAACCTTAAAAAAAAGCATCATTTTGAAGTGGAAGAAATACCGGAACATTTTATCCAGAACGAATGTGTAAGCTCAACCAAAATAAGGAAAGCCATTCAGCAGGGGAACATTCAGCGGGCCAATGCCTACCTGGATCATTACTATATCATCAAAGGGATGCATCGAAAAGAAAGGTGGAATGAAAGTCATGGTTTTGGGCATAAGAAAAAAGCAACCCAGGCGAAACCAGCCATACCTCACTCAGAAACAGGGTTCTCTGATTCAGGTTTCGATGATGCAGGGCTCTCTGCTGCAGCATCAGGCAATATCATGTATGACTTACAGCTGAATGATGAAGAAAAGTTGATACCCCCATCCGGAGCTTATGCCATCTCCACTTATTTTTCAAATGATAAAGACCGTTCGGAAGATAAACCGTTTTACAAAGGCATTGCTTATATCATCAACAACAACCAACATCAACATGTCTGCCTGACTTATCTGGATGAACATCATATGCCAGATCATCAAGCTGCCCTGGTGGCGTTCAGGAAAAACTTATGGTACGGAGACTGGCACAGGGATAATGGCTTTTATAAGCGAATTGAACAGGATAAAAGACAGGTCAATGAGTTGATTTATTAGGTGCAAAAGCAGGGAAGCTCATGTAAGAACCGGGATGAAATCTAACTTACTGTCTGATTTACGGGAAAGACAGGCATTTTATATTAATGTTTTTCAGCACGAATGCAGAAAAATAATCTTTTACTGTTTATTGAATAACAGTAAATTATTATCTTTGTAAAATCCTGGAATAGGGCAATTACTATTCATGGATTATCATTTTCTGCGTCATGATGATGAATGATGACAAGGAATCTGTAATTAGAAGCACTAAGAAAACTAACAAATTATTCTAAAGTGGTTTTAAGAAGGCGTCAAGAACAAGGCATGCGAGGCTTAAGTATCAGGAGTTTACTAATCGTAAAATGACTGGTGCTTAAGGTGAGCATAACGCAGTTATTGACGTTTTCTCACATAC
>CAYFUP010000026.1:0-21881 GCA_964346235.1 uncultured Bacteroidales bacterium
ATTTGTCCAGATTGCAATAAAAAAAACCAAAAGATTTGGCAGTACGCATAAAGAAATTAAATGGGTATATACATTTAGATTGACAACGTATTCAGTAAATTTTACAAAACCAAAATCAATGAAATTGATCCGGTAATATAAATAGCTGACAATCAATGGAAAGAATATGCCAACAAGGAGGCCCCAAATAATTTTATTGTGTTTTGAGTTCATGTGCTAAATTCCATGATTTCAGTTCCTGAATCCCGACTTCGCTGGTCAGGTTTATGGGTACCGGGACGATGGAAACAAAATTGTGTTTCAAAGCCCATTCATCGGTATCTTCGGCATCAGGTTCAAGGTTAATGAACCGGCCTGTCAACCAGTAATATTCGTTTCTTCCGGGGTCGAGCCGCTGTTCAAAGTCTTCTTCCCAATATCCCCTGGCTTGTCTGCATATTTTGATGCCTGCCAACTCATTTTCAGTCACTGCCGGGATATTAACATTCAGACAATATCTCGCAGATGAACCGTTTTTCAATACATTAATTATTATTTGCCGGATAAATTTTTCACCAGGATCAAAATCGGCATTTAATTTATAATTGGTCAATGAGAACCCAATGGAGGGAATTCCGTTCAGGCATCCTTCCAGTGCAGCGCCCATGGTGCCGGAATAGAATATGCTTGACGAAGCATTGGAACCATGATTAATGCCTGATAAAAGTAAATCCGGCTTTTGCTTCAGGATCACGGAGTTTGCCATCTTCACGCAATCTACGGGGGTTCCGGAGCAACTATACACATCATAGTGGCTGTTATGGTGATATTTTCTCAGACGCAGCGGGTATTTCACTGTAATGGCATGTCCCATGCCTGATTGGGCTGTTTCAGGAGCCACCACAATCACGTTTCCAAATTCCCGGGCTACTTCTATCAACGTAGCCAATCCCTTGGCATTTACTCCATCATCATTGGTAACCAGAATAAGTCGGTCTTCTTTTGATTTCAAAGGCTTCCTTTTATATGTTTGACAAAAATTTATATTCAGGTTGCAAAGGTATTAATTTCTAATTTGAAGCATTGTTCATTCAGTGATATTTTAAAAGATTTGATAAGAATAGAATATATAAAGGTATAAATATGTTATTTATTAAATTTCCTCTGTTAAAAGATAAATCCATAATTTTCAGAGGGAACCATACATAAATTCTTTCAAGCTATTTTGTATATTTACATGAAATAATGTATGTAGGTTTGTAAGAATCATTCGATTACTTAATTTTGCACCATGCAAGATGCGATGGTTATAAATAGTGAAGCTAAGAAAATAATCATTGTATATTCTATGAAATAAGAAATACGGTGAAGCGCGAAAAGTAATGAAAAGATTTACCATTAAATTGAAATTCAATATTTTAATTAATAATTATCTAATTATTGTCTAATAAGTATCTCATACGTACCCTCATTGTTTAGGGATAAAATCATGCTTGAAGGGGATTTTTTATATAAAAGAAGACGCGGATGAAATATCATTTGATTAGTTTGGGTTGTCAGATGAACAAGTCTGATGGAGAAAGGATAAGCACTGTCATTGAACAAATGGGTTATCAATGGACAGACCATGAAGAGGAGGCGAATTTATTGGGCATCCTGGCATGTTCAGTTCGGCAAAAGTCCATTGATAAGGTATATTCTAAAATTCAGAAATGGAATAAAAGCAAGGATCATCGCAATTTGGTGACGTTTATTTCCGGTTGTATTTTGCCCAGGGACAAGGAACAGTTTCTTACATTGTTTGATATATTGTTTCATATCAACGAGTTGGTGGAATTTCCTGAAATGCTCAGGCAATATGGGGTGGTCACACCGTTAAATTATACTTTCAGAGTCAGTCATTTAAATTCCGGAAAAGACAGGTCAACCGGAGCGCTTTTTTATCAAAAAGAACCTGAAAGCCTTAAAAGCAATGGTTTCAGCATGAATAAAACGGTTAAAAATAGATTAGAAAATACGAGCGAACGGCACAAACAACGCATAGACCCCTTTACGGATAGTATGGAGAAAGGACCAAAGGAAAGTCACACCCAAAAAACACATGAGCAGGAAGGGGAAAAGACGGAAAGGAATAGCGTTGATGGAGAAGCCCATAATGGGGAAGAAAAAAATGCAGAAAGAAATACTAGCGTTGGAAAAGCCTTTAAGCAGGAAGGGGAAAAGACGGAAAGTAATAATACAGATGGAGAGGTTCATAAGCGGTTAGAAGATAATACAGAAAAAAGCAATACTGTCGGAAAAAATGCGAAGCAGACTGTGGATCATGCAGCACAGCCTTACGATCCTTCCTCCATTAAGCGTTTTTGGCACATACAACCACATTATGCTTCTGAATTTGAGGCCTTTATTCCGATACAAAATGGTTGTGATAAATTTTGCACTTTTTGTGCCGTTCCTTATACCAGGGGCAGGGAGGTCTCCCGGCCTTCGACTGAAATAATTGATGAGTTGAAAAGCCTGGTTGAAAAGGATTATAAATCCATCACCCTTCTTGGGCAGAATGTGAATTCCTATGGTTTGGATAAAAACAGCCGGGAAATTTCATTTGCTCAATTATTGGAGGAAATAGGAAAATATGGCGAACAATCCGGGAAGAAGTTCTGGGTTTATTTTACCTCCCCCCATCCGCGCGATATGGAAGATGATATCATTGATGTCATGGCCCGGTACGATTGCCTGGCCAAGCAAGTTCATTTACCGGTACAATCTGGGGACAACAAAGTGTTAATGCGGATGAACCGGAAACATAACATTGAAAAGTACCGGAAAATTGTTCAAAAAATCCGGAATACCATACCTGAGGCGACGCTGTTTACCGATATCATTGTTGGGTTTACTGGCGAGACCGGAGCGGAATTCGAAAATACCCGGAAGATCATGGAGGAATTTAAATATAATATGGCTTACATTGCGAAATATTCTCCGAGACCGGGTGCTACCAGTTCCCGGTGGGCTGATGATGTGCCGCATGAAACCAAAAAAGGCAGGCTTGAAATCTTGACCAATGAACTCAAGAAACATTCCGCAGCTTATAACCAGCGGCTTGTTGGTACCTCCATACCTGTCCTGGTCACCGGTAACAACCGCAAAGGGGGTTATCTTTCCGGATTGACAGAAGGAAAAATCAATGTCCGCTTTCCTTCTTGGAATTTGTCGTTAATAGGACAATTTGTCCACATAGAAATTACTGCTGCCTCGGATTTGTCCATTGAAGGAGAATTGGAAACGGTGAAAGAAGAAAAGGGAGTTGTGGTGTGATGAAAAGGATAGCATTTAAAACCCTGGGATGCCGGTTAAACCAATATGAAACCGATGCGCTGGTTTCAGCGTTTGATAATCGGAATTATAGCATTGTTGATTTTGAGGAGCCTGCTGATATCTTGGTAGTAAATACCTGTACGGTCACCAACCGCAGTGATCATAAATCGAGGAACATCATCAGTCAGGCCAGGCGAAAAAATAAAGATGCCCTGGTCATCGTGACCGGTTGCATGGTAAACAACCCGAAATCAACATTCAGACAGGACCATCAGGTTTATGCCATTGAAAACATCCGGAAAAATTCCATCCCGCAAATTGTAGATGCCCATTTTCGTGGTGAAATATACGATGCGGATGATTTTGCTCCTGGAAATTTTTCTTTTGAGGTTCCGCAGAAAAGTTTTCATACCCGAAGCATGATCAAAATCCAGGATGGATGCGATAATTTTTGTGCCTATTGTATTGTACCCAAGGTGAGGGGAAGAGCCATCAGCAGGCCTGTTGGAGATATCATGGACAGTATCAGAAGGAGCCTTGATTTGGGTTATAAAGAGATGGTGCTGACGGGGGTTAATATAAGCCGTTATCAATACGAAACCTTTGTTTTTTCCGATCTGATTAAGAAGGTTCTTGAGATACCAGGAGATTTCCGGTTGCGAATATCTTCCATGGAACCGGACAGTTTGGATGACAAGTTTTATGATTTGCTTGATCATCCTAAAATGGCTCCTCATTTACATTTATGCCTGCAAAGCGGTTCAGATTCAGTATTGCTAAAAATGCGCCGGATGTATTCCGTGACAGGATTCCGAAAGATTGTTGACCGGATCAGGTCTAAGCACCCATATTTTAATTTTACCACTGACATTATCGTTGGATTTCCCGGTGAGACAGAAGAAGATTTTCAGGATAGTCTGCAAGAAGTGAAAGAGATAGGATTTAGTCACGTGCATACCTTTAAATATTCTGTCAGGGAGGGCACCCGGGCTGCCCGGATGGATGGCAAGGTTCCTGAAGAAATCAAAACAGCGCGAAGTGAACAAATCAGAAATCTTTCCGAACAAAATAAGAAAACCTATTATGAATCCATGGTCGATAAAAACCAACGGGTACTCATCGAGCGAATAAACGGATCCGGTATCGCCAGGGGGTATGGCCAGCATTACATCCCGTTCGAACTACCAGTCAACGGAAACCCCGAAACCAATGTCTTCCGGGATGTTATCATCCGGTCTGTGAGGAATGATCATGTCACGATTTGAGATGCACTTCTGACTTGAATTATCTTGATGGATTAAGTCTTTTTTTGCTTAGAACCAAATAGTATGTTAGTTTTCTTAGAGCCACTATCTAATTATTTTTAACTTAAAACAATAAAACCGAAGATAATCAAAAAAAGAGAAAATGAATGTTACAATAATTGTCAGTAATAATTAAGTTAAAGCCATGAAGAAAATAAATTTCACCCTCTTTTTTGTATTCATAATGATGATGGAACCTATAACAGGAATATCTCATATTCAAAAATCTGAAAGAGAAATGATTAGAAGTCATGAAAAAACAGCTCAAGAAAAATTATCAACTGAATTAACAGCATCGCTGACAAGATCTGATCTAAGTCGAATAAACGATTATACCCATCAAAGTCCAATTGATTTGTCAAAAAGCAAAAATAATGATTCATCAAGCATGGCTAAAATTAAAGCCCGGCAATTAGTTGCGAGACTAGAACAGCAAAATGCAAAGGTTCGACAAGATTCTTTGGACAGGATTGTAAAAGCAAAAGCAGAATCCCTGATAAGAGCAAATTCCCTGAAAAGAGAGAAAGAATTAGCACAGCTCAGGAAAGAACGAATTGAATATCTTTCTGAGCAATCAAAAAAGCAGCAAATGAAACTGGAAAATGAAAGAACTAAAAAATTAAAACAGCGGATATGGATATTTGTGCTTTCAATCCTTTTATTTATTTCTATAATTTTTTCAATAACAATAATGATAAAATACAGAAACCTGAAAAACAACAAATGATTAAAATTAAGAATATTACATGAATTAACAAATAAAGAATGTTCCAAAAATATATCATAACGTAAGCATCCATGGGAGTTACAGAAAGTTACGAATCATATTGCCCCGCTTCCTTAATACCGATAGACGGATTGGAATAGATTCCAAATTCCCTGCAGTTGTTATGCTGTTACTTTATAATATCTGGAATAGCTCATGTTTTTTTAATACATTTAATTCAATATAAACTGATGCACGAATTATCCATAGCCCGTAATATTGTTGAAATTGCCACGGAATATGCCCAAAAATATCAAATTGGGAATATCACGAAGATCGATATTGATGTTGGCCGGTTTTCCGGGGTGGTTTTGGAGGCCCTTGAATTTGCCATGGAAGAAGCGGTAAGAAATTCGGTCCTTGAAAATGCTAAGGTAGCCTACCATGAAATTTTTGGCCATGCGGTCTGCAATCATTGTAATCATCAATTTGAACTTGATGATTTTTTCGGAGTATGTCCGAGTTGTCAGGAAATGGATTATGAGATTACCCAGGGAAAGGAACTGCAAATCCGTTCCATGCATGTAGGATGAACCTTTATTATGCATAGATTATAAGTATGGCATTACCATCCATAAAATTCCCATATTATTATTATATATTTACATGTTTTAATCATAAACAGGATTTATTATGTGTTCAACATGCGGCTGTCATACCCCCCAAGAACATGGGATTATAAGAATACCCGGAAAAGAAAACCATGATCATGTTCATCCTCATTCTCATTCTCATGAACACCTGCATGATGATGATGAGAGCGACCATTCTCATGATGGAGTTGATTACCATGACCACAAAAGCACCCATTCTTATAGTGAGAATTATTCTCACCATCACCATGCGGCTGTTTCTGGTCAACCAGATCATCATCATCCTTATGTTGCCCCGGATCATCCTAATCGTCATGCTGACTCGCATCATCATCGACACACTCATAGGGACTCAGATCATCATCAACAACTAAATGTTGACTCGGATAACCATCATCATCATGGTGCCCCGGTAAACCATCATCACCATGTTGCCCCGGCGGACCATCAAAATCTCCATCTTGCCTCGGATGATCATCACCTTCATGAAATCAGACTGGAGCAGGATGTTTTGTCCAAGAATAATATGCTTGCAGAGCGCAACAGGGGCTACTTTGAAGCCAAAGATGTTTTTGCAGTGAACATTGTCAGTTCTCCCGGTGCAGGGAAAACAACCTTATTGGAACGTACCATCAGGGAAATGAAAGAAAAATATCAGATTTTCGTGATTGAAGGGGATCAGCAAACCATGAATGATGCCAACCGCATCGATAAGGCCGGGGCAAAAGTTGCACAAGTGAATACAGGAAGTGGTTGCCACCTTGATGCGCATATGGTAAACCATGCGGTGAAAGAGCTTGAAATCACCGAAGGATCCGTATTATTAATTGAAAATGTAGGGAACTTGGTTTGTCCGGCTTTATTTGATTTGGGTGAATCAAAAAGAGTGGTCATTGTGAGCGTTACCGAAGGCGAAGACAAACCTCAGAAGTATCCTTATATTTTCGAGAATGCTGAATTATGCATCATCAACAAGTCCGATTTACTGCCGCATGTGGATTTTGATACGGAGAACTTTAAAAAATATGCTTCTCATCTGAATAAAAAAATTCAATTTATTGAACTTTCAGCAAGTAAAGGAGATGGTTTGGAGGCCTGGTATTCCTGGATAACAGAAAGCAAACATTCATCTGGTTCATGAATAGCTTTTAGGATGATGTTCCGAAAAGAAACCATTTAGCTTTATAGAAGGCAACCCGATGATGTGTTAAGGAGGTGAACTTCTTGCTTTAAATGTGCTTATTACTTGATATAAAGGCACCCATTGCTTGCTTTAAGGAACACATTTCCCTGAGGACTATTGGTTATTTTTTTACTTATTATTCCTTAAAATTCTTCTCCAAAAATTGAACCCTTTCAAATTTGATGGCGCTCAATTGATTTTGAATGGCTTTTCCCCTGAAAACTTCGATACTCATAAATTGATGGGATTCCATCCACTTTTCGAGTCCATTTAAAATATCTGAAATGTAGGCGATACCATTTTTATATAAGGTCGTACATATTTGTGTTGCATTGGCACCGGCCAGTAGCTGTTTGATGACATCTTCATGGTTATGGATACCGGTAGAGGCAGCCAGATCTATGTTCGTTTTTTGAGATAATATGCCCACCCATCGCAATGATTCGGCCATTTCTTCACGACTGCTCAGGTAATTCGAAGTAACCACCGATAAGTCGTTTATGTTGATGTCAGGACGGTAGGGACGGTTAAACAATACCATGCCATCGGCACCTGACTTTTCCAGTTTAATGGTCAACGCCACTTGCATGGAAGGAACGGGATTGATTTTAACGGCGACCGGTATGCTGACTTCGCTTTTGACTGCTTCCAATATGCTTATGGCATATTCAGTAACCGTATGACAATCAATATTTTCCTTATCCGGCATTAAAGTGGAAATGTTTAATTCAATGGCACTGGCTCCGGCATTTTCAATTTGTTTGGCAAAACTTGTCCATTCGCTGGAAGTAATGCAATTGATGCTTGCAATGACTGGTATGTCGATATGTTTACGTGATTCTTCAATGAGTGTTAAGTAGGGTTTTGCACCTTGGTTTTTAGAAATATCCTTCACAAAGTCGGCAGCTTCCGGGTACCAAAAATACATGTCTTCCGGTTCCATTTTGGAATTAATTTCATCTGTGATTTGCTCCTCAAAAAGGGAACGAAGCACAATCGCCCCTGCACCGTTTTCGGCAATTTTTTTGATGTTCTCCAGTTTGCTGGTCAATGTGGAGGCACTAACTATGACCGGGTTACGGAGGGTCAAATTCAGGTATTTGGTTGATAGATCCATATGATAATATTTTTTTGATGATGATGATTATGGCTAACAGGATTCAAGTTCTGCTATGTTCTGATGAATCACTATATCTTTTAAACAGTTTAGGGCTTTGTATAGATTCTGCTCTGCTTTTTTTGTCATGGGTTCATTAAACACCCATTCATATCCTTTAATATGCATCAGGTAGGTAGGAGGGGAGCAACCGTATATATGTTCACTCAGGTAAACGATATACCCGGGAGAAGTGGCATGCATGCTAAATTCAAGTTTATCTGAAGGATATACTTTTGTGATGCCATATTCTCCAATGTCATCCTCCATACTGGCATCAATAAAAATAACCAGGTCTTTGTCATGCATCTCTGTGGCATCTTCCACATTTAATTGGTAATTGGCATCAAGGTATAAGTAATCCAATTGTTTTTTTTGTTTCCAAACTTCCATCAATTCAATGACTGCATTTCCCAATCCGTCATCCTGCCGTCCCGGGTTGCCATATGCATAGATCAATATTTTCTTATCTTTCTCCATCATTATTCTCATTTCAAATTACTGCCTACTGCCTATTGCCAACTGCCAACTGTCAACTGCTTACTGCCTACTGCTTACTGCCTACTGCCTTATAGTCTATCAATTGATTTTCTTTATCATAAAGCGACACTTCAAGCGGCATCTTTCCTAATGCATGGGTGGCACAACTCAGACAGGGATCATAGGCCCTGATGGCTACCTCCACGGCATTGGTCATGGGTTCAGTGATTTCTTTTTGACCGTTCATCTGTCCCTTGGCCACAATATTCACAGCTTCATTCATGGGCTGATTATTATTGGTGGTGGACACAATTAAATTGGCCATGGTTATCTGATCATCCTTATTCACTTCGTAATGATGAAACAAGGTTCCCCTGGGGGCTTCTATCAGTCCGACCCCTTCAGCCTGGCGGGTTCCTTTGTTTACCAAATTATCCTTTTGTAAGTCTTCATCTTCCAGTAATTCTTTTATCATTTCTGCAGAATGAAGCGTTTCAATCAATCTGGCCCAGTGGGTATGCAGACAGGTATTGTTGGGCTTGCCGTTGGTAACGGCCTTATACTCCTCAAATTCCTGCTGTGCGAGCTTCGAAGGAATAAAATCTGCCGTGTTGAGTCGTGCCAGCGGGCCAACACGGTACCATCCTTTTTCCTTGCCCAAATGTTTGAGGTATGGAAATTTCATATAACTCCATGATCTGACTTCTTCTTCGATATGATCCAAATAATCCTGGTAGTCCACATCATTTAATATTTTGTTCCCTTCATGATCCACTGCTCGCAGCACACCATGGTAAAGATCTAGCGCTCCATCTTTGCGCACCAGGCTTAAATGATTGGATGGAAAATGCGAAAATCCATCAATAAAGGCTTTGTTTTCTTTATAGTAATCTTTGAACAGCTTGATGGCGGACTGGGACCATTCAATCATTTTATCCGCATTTAATGGATCGTCTCCTTTTAATAAGGAGTCCCTTTCTTGAGGAGAAAGGTTTTTATTGATTCCTCCGGGAATGGCTCCTGTTCCGTGAATTTTCTTCCCGGCAGTTACTTTTATGACTTCCTGGCCATATTTTCTCATCATAACGCCTTGTACGGCCAGGTCCCTGAAACGCTTGTCTTTGGCTACGCCGATGACATTGCGAATAGCCGGATCCGCATCAATTCCAAGCAAAATGTCAGGTGATACCAGATGGAAGAAATGAAGGGAATGGGATTGAAACATTTGTCCATAATGCATCAATCGCCTCATTTTGTCACCGGTGGGTGTTAAGCCCTCTCCGGTGCCTGCCCCTACGATAACATCCATGGCTTTGGCAGCGGCCAGGTGATGGCTTACAGGGCATATTCCACACAAACGTTGCACCAGTACCGGAGCTTCCCAGTATGGCCTTCCTACAACGAATCTTTCGAATCCTCTGAATTCAACGATATGCAGCCGGCTTTGAGCAACCTGATTATTATCATCAAGGTGGATGGTTACTTTACCATGTCCTTCAACCCTAGTTACCGGCGAAATGGTTACTTTTTGAGACATATATTTTTTTTTTATTATAAACTACTTAAAAATTGGCTATTCTTATTTTTTAAAAAATTAAAATAATATCTACCAGTTAAATATTTATTAGCTAAATGCTTGTTAGTCAGATCCCTATTAATCAAATTTAAATACTTCATAAGGCAAGTCCATTTCCTTACCCTGCACCAGGGCTACCAGGGCATCCCAGATTAGGTCAGCCCTTGGCGGACAACCTGGAAGGAAGTAATCTATTTTTACTACCTCATGGCATGGATAAACCTTATCCAACATGATGGGCAATTCTTCATCATTGGGCATTATTTTATCCGGGTTGCTGTTTTTCACAGTGGGCCCGCTAAGATAGGCTTCATCCAGGCATTCTTTGATTGGGATACCGTTTCTCATGGCCGGAAGTCCTCCCATAATGGCACATTCTCCTACCGAAATCAGTATCTTACAGTGTTTTCTGAAATCCTGCAGAACATGCACATTTTCATCCAGGCAGCATCCTCCTTCAATGAGTCCGATATCACACTGTTTGGTAAAGGTTTTTATATCGTCTATGGGTGATTTATTAAAATCCACCAGTTCTATAAGTTCCAGGATCCGCTCATCAATATCCAGGAGCGACATATGGCATCCAAAGCATCCTGCAAGTGAGGCGGTAGCAATGATGGGTTTACTCATAATTTATATGGTTTATTATTTTTCTATTTCACTTCCAATCGGCGCGCTATCATATTTACGCAATCCAATGGGAACATTAAATCCTTGTTCTCTTTTTAATATGGCGCCAACAGGACAAATATCCACTGCTTGCTGAGCCAGTTCGTCGGTCAGTTTGTCGGCCAGCTCCGGATCAATATATATTTCAGTCTTGTGTCCCCGGTTCCGGAATACAAAAATGCCTTTTCCTGATTCGTCTTTGATACCCCTGATGCATCTTTTGCAAAGAATGCAGCGGTTATGATCCTTAAAAATTTTCGGATGGTTGGCTTCTATGTTTTTCACCGGAAAAAAGTATTTAAACCTGGGGGCCAACATTTTAAACCGGTATGCCAGCGCTTGCAGTTCGCATGAACCGCTTTTTTCACAAGAAGGACACAAATGATTTCCTTCTACGAACAACATTTCAACGATGGACTTGCGAACATCAATGATTTCATCCGTATTGCTTTCAATCACCATCCCATCTTTAACAGGAGTGGTGCAGGAAGTCATCAGCTTTCCGTTAATTTTGACCGTGCAGATTCTGCAAGCTCCTTTGGGTTTTAGCCCTTCGTAATTGCATAGGGTTGGAATGTACACATGATTTTCCCTGGCTGCATCAACCAGGAATTTTCCTTCTTCTGCCATGCATTCATTACCATCTATGGTGAATTTAACAAGTTGTGCCATATTAATTGCTTTTTATCTTATATTAACTTCATTGTTTGTTTGTCAGCAGCCTGATACTATTCAGGATTTATAATCTTATGGTGGAAGATCCATTGCATCTTCTTTCGTGTTAACTGTGTGTGACCGGGAGACGGCCAACTGTCTCCGCTCCATCTTTTATAGCTGTAGTGAGATCAAATCCGGTATCAAATGATTTCCCGATTTGAATTTTTTGATCATATAAATACCTGAAGTTATTAATACTCGTTAGCACCGGATTTGCTGCTGTTTGTCCCAGTCCACAGCGACTTGATTTAAGCACCTTTCCCCATTCCTGCATGTCTTTTATGTCTTGTTTGACTCCCCTGGCATTGAGGATCTTTATCAGCTTGTCTCTTAATATGACGGGCATAATCCTGCAGGTGGAACAGGAACCACAGGATTCATCGATGAAGAAATCAGTAAAGTTCAATACCACATTCTCAAGTAAATCCCTTGATTTGTTGAATATCATTAATGACCCGCCGGTGGACAGGTCTGCATAGCATAAAGTCCGGTCAAAATCGGAAGGACTCACTAAAGTACCGCTCGGGCCGCCAACCTGAACGGCCTGAACGTCATTGGCCCCAACCATTTCACAAACATCATTGACATTAAATCCCCATTCTACTTCATAAACGCCGGGAAAATTACAGTCGCCCGATACACTTATCAATTTTGTTCCTGTGGAATCTTCAGTACCAAAGGAACGGTACCATTCTCCTCCCTTCAGGATTACCTTTACTGCAGAACAGAAGGTTTCAACATTGTTGACCACTGTCGGTTGATCCATATAACCTTTTTCCACTGGAAAGGGAGGCCTGTCCCTTGGTTCACCCCTTTTGCCTTCTGCAGATTCAATTAATGCAGATTCTTCACCACAAACATAAGAACCGGCACCAAACTGAATACGGATATCAAAATCAAATCCTTTGATGCCTGCAATGTCTTTGCCCAGCAAATTCCTTTCTCTGGCTCCTTGTATGAGGTTTTCAAGATATTTTTCAAGGTACTTGTATTCATGACGGATATATAAAATCCCTTCGGACGCACCAATGGCGTATGCTGCAATAACCATCCCCTCAAGCAGCAGCTTTGGCCTTTCAGTCAGGATCACCCTGTCTTTGAAAGTTCCAGGCTCCCCTTCGTCCGCATTACAAAAAACATATTTTTTCTCTCCCTTTGCCTTTCTGCAGAGTTCCCATTTCATGCCTGTCGGAAATCCTGCGCCACCGCGACCTCTGATGTTTGAAGATTTAATTTCTGAAATCACATCTTCGGGAGTCATTTGGGGCAGTTTTTCCCAAATGGCTTGTCCGGGCTTATAATCCGGATCCAATACAGGACCTATTTTACGGATGTTATTATTTACAATGGCTTTTACATCCTCCGAACTGTTTTGACCATCTCCAAAACCTTCCACTACCAATTCATCCAGTTCTTTGCCGGCTTTGATGTCCCTGATTAGCTCTTTAGCCCTGAATGAGGTAAGGTTTGGAAATATTTTACCGTTTATGATGGCTGCAGGTTCCTGATCACTCATGCCAATGCATGATGTATCAAACAATCCGATTAATCCATCTTTTGTCACGCTGTTAAACTTACATCCTGCCTCTTCTTCCAGGGTTCTGGCTACAGTTTCTCTGCCTTTCATGAAAGAAGTGACACTGGTATTCAGATAAATTGAAAATTTTCCGGTCGGTTCGGTGGTGAAGAAATGGTAAAAAGAACGGGTTTGTTCCACTTCCGCTTTGGAGACACCGATACCATCTGCTATGTCTGTCAGAGATTCCTCTGGAACATAGCCAATTTCCGATTGAATATCTATTAAGATATCCATTAACCGTGTTTTATCCTGGTCGTATTTTTTTTGAATTTTCTTTATTTGTTCATGCATAGGTAGAATATTTTATAAAATCTGAATTTTCTAAACTAAAAAAAAATATTATATAATAATTAACTTTGTGACATAATCATTGATAAAAATGCTCTATAACATTTATGAAGGATGAAAAAGGTTGCTGGGAACTAAAGGTGAAGGGACTTGTGCAGGGTGTGGGTTTCAGGCCTTTTATTTATCGCATGGCAACAAACAATAAGTTAACCGGATGGGTTAAAAATACGAATGAATCCGTTTTAATTACCGTTGAAGGTAAAAAAGATGATTACCTTTCTTTCAGAGACTCGCTGGAAAAAAAGCATCCGGATGCTGCAAGCATAAGGCTTATTGAAGAGAAGCAGATTCCGGCCCCGTCCTTTGAAGATTTCAAAATTCTGAACAGCAAAAACCTTTCAGGGGATATTACCCAGATCAGTCCGGATATCTCAGTGTGCCCGGAATGCCTTGATGACATGAAAAATCAGTCACACCGGATTCAATATCCATTTATCAACTGCACCAATTGCGGTCCGAGGTTTTCAATCATTAAAGACCTGCCTTATGATCGGAGCCGGACCACCATGGCGCCCTTTGCACTATGCAGTAAATGCAGTTTGGAATATCATGACGTGAATGATCGCCGGTTTCATGCACAGCCTGTTGCCTGCATGGAATGCGGACCAACCTTAGAAATGAATGTAAATGGAAAGGCAATGAAGGGCATGGATGAGATTCTTTTGGAGATAAAAAGAATACTGAAGCATTCAGGGGTGATCGCAGTCAAAGGACTGGGCGGTTATCAGCTCATTTGTGACGCAACAGATATGGGTGCTCTGAAAAAAATAAGACAGATAAAATCCAGGGAAAAAAAACCATTTGCACTGATGATGCCCAATATTGGCGTTGTCAGGAAATATGCCCTGGTTAATGAATCAGAAGACGAAATGTTGAAGTCCTGGCGCCGGCCAATCGTATTATTACAACAAAAAAATAAAGTTTTAGCAACGCAGCAAACGCCTGGTTCTCCATTACCAGAAAATACCATTTTAGCATCGCAAAAGTGGAAACTCATTAACCAGAACCTCGGTCAACTGGGTATAATCCTGCCTTATTTGCCGCTCCATTACCTGATTTTCTCAGTCATTGATTCAGATGCCATCGTGTTTACCAGCGGTAACCTTAAAGATGAACCCATCATAACAGATGACAAAATAGCCATGAACATCTTTGGAAGCCAGGAAAAAAGTAAATCAGATCATCAGGAAATTGACAAAAAGCGGACTAATATTGCTAAAAATGGACAGGGGCATAAAATAAGAGGTGTGAATGATTTAAGCGAGCAACAAATCAAGGCTGCAGAAGCCGTCCTTCTTTATAACCGGGAGATTCATAACAGGGTGGATGATTCGGTCGGAATGGTGGTTAATAAAAAGCAAAGACTCATTCGCAGGGCAAGGGGATATGTTCCGGAGCCCATACAATTGCCATTTTCTGTGGATGGTTTGCTGGCCACCGGTGCTGAATTGGTCAATTGTTTTTGCATTGGAAAAGGTGACCAGGCCATCATGAGTCAGCATATTGGAGATTTAAAGAATTATGAAACCTTTACGTTTTTTACATCCAACATCAATCAATTTAAGAAGTTGTTTCGTTTTGAACCATCGATGATTCTGCATGATTTGCACCCGGACTATCTGTCAACCCGTTATGCTGTAGAATCGGGTTTACCGGCAGAAGGCATTCAGCACCATCATGCCCATCTGGCTGCCTGCATGGCAGAACACCGGATCAATGAACCCGTTATCGGGGTATGTTTTGATGGAACAGGTTATGGAGTGGATGGACATTTATGGGGAGGCGAGTTCTTATACACCAGTTATCATGAGTTTGAAAGATTTGCACATTTTCAGTATATTCCTTTGCCCGGGGGGGAGAAAGCCATAAAAGAACCATGGCGAACCGGCCTGGCTGTTTTATATCAAACATTCGGTGATGATGTCTGGCAACTGGACATCCCATTTATCAGGCAACTGGATAGTCAAAAAGGAAAAATGCTGTTATCAGCTGTTGATAAGAAAATTAATTGTCCCCTTTCCAGTGGAGCAGGAAGAATCTTTGATGCCGTTGCAGCCATATTGAATCTGTGTACCTATTCTGATTATCATGCCCAGGCACCGATGGTTCTGGAATCATATACGGATGAAAGGGTAAAGGATGCTTATCAACTGAGTTTTGATAAAGCCATTGGATTAAATACTTTGTTTGAACAGGTCACCAATGATATGATTCATGGTATTCCTGTAGAAAAAATGGTAACAAAATTCCATAATACCATCATTTCCATTATATTCGCCGGAATAAAAGCGATGGCCAATCACTATAAGATAAATAAAGTGGTTGTGTCCGGTGGGGTCTTTCAGAACCGGTATATATTGGAAAACCTTGAAAAATCAATAAGCCGGTCTTTTGATTTATATACGCCTGAAAGGATTCCATGCAATGATGCTGGAATTGCATTGGGACAGCTGGCCATTGGTGCGCGTAAAAAAAGTGGTATGTAATGATAAAATATAAAAATTATGTGTTTAAGTTTACCGGGAAAGGTTGAATTCATTGAAGGCAATAAAGGCAGGGTTTCGATATCGGGAAATATTATTGATGTCAACCTGCAATTACTGGAAGATGTTGAAGTAAACGATTATGTATTGGTGCATGCAGGTTTTGCTCTGGAAAAGATTGATCCGGATGAAGCCGCTTATTTGCTTAACCTTTTTGAAGAGCAGGGTGATAATTTTAATCAAGAATGATATGTAATGAAGTATGTGTCTGAATATAGAAATAAAGAGGCTATTAATTATTTTTCCGAAAAGATAATGGGTTATGAAGGGACTCCCTTAACCTTCATGGAAGTGTGCGGGGGACATACCATGGCCATTCAGCGATTCGGCATACCTGACCTTTTACCGGCATCCATCCGTTTAATATCCGGACCGGGCTGTCCGGTTTGCGTAACAAGTTCAGGATATATTGATGAAGCGGTTTATCTTGCCCGGCAAAATGATGCCATTATTGCCACATATGGGGATCTTATAAGGGTTCCGGGCAGTGAAAGCAGCCTGGAGAAAGAGAAAGCAAACGGAGCCGATGTAAGGATTGTCTATGCTTCAATGGATGCCCTGAATTTGGCCAAAAACAATCCGGTTAAGAAAGTAATTTTCCTTGGTATCGGTTTTGAAACGACGGCTCCGGCATCAGCTGTGGTCATTGATGAAGCTTTCAGACAAAATATCTCCAACTTTTTTGTTTTGAGCGCTCATAAATTAATGCCACCGGCCATGGAAGCATTGATACATGAAGGGGTTGGAATAGACGGTTATTTGGCGCCAGGTCATGTCAGCGTGATAACCGGATCGGAAATATACCGGTTTATTGCGGAAAGATATAAATTGCCAGTGGTGATCTCAGGATTTGAGCCGGTGGACATGTTGCAATCCATTTACCTGCTGCTGCATCAGATCATGAACAAAGCCCCTAAAGTGGACATACAATACAGGCGGGCAGTCAAAAAGGAAGGAAATATAAAAGCCAGAAGCATACTGAATAGAGTCTTTGAACCTTCGGATAGCTGGTGGAGAGGATTAGGGACCATAAAAAAGAGCGGTTTAAAGATAAAGCAGCGTTTTCAGATTCATGATGCACAGCAGTTTATTCCTCAAAACCTGGAAAAAAGACAGGAACCGGCCGGATGCATTTGTGGAGAAATCTTAAAAGGACTGAAAAAACCTTTGGATTGTCGATTATTCGGTAAGATTTGTCATCCCTCCAATCCCGTTGGTGCATGCATGGTTTCCGGAGAAGGAACTTGTCATGCTTATTATAAATATCAATCAGTCAAGGATGAATCATAATATATTACTTGGACATGGAAGCGGAGGCCGTATGAGTCACGAGCTGATTGTGAATCTATTCCTTAAATATTTCGACAATGAGATACTCCATCAGCATGATGATTCCGCGGTTTTCCCTTATCCTTCCGGTCATATGGCATTTACTACTGATTCTTATGTGGTTGATCCTCCTTTTTTTCCGGGAGGTGATATCGGAAAACTTGCTGTTTGTGGCACCATAAATGATTTGGTTGTATCGGGAGCCAGACCCGTGTTTTTATCTGCAGGTTTCATCATAGAAGAAGGGTTTTCTCTTTCGTCTCTTGAGCAAATCGTTTCGAGTATGGCGAAGGAGGCAGAAGAAGCCGGGGTGAATATCGTAACCGGCGATACCAAAGTGGTTGACAAAGGAAAATGTGATAAAATATTTATTAATACCACAGGCATCGGAGTTCCTTACAAGTCGAATTTCAGTAAGGGTGTTTCCAAGCCAGGTGACAAAATTATAATCAATGGCTTCATAGCTGATCATGGAATGGCTGTCATGGGGGCCAGGGAAGGGCTTGAACTGTCTTCAGAAATCCGGTCTGATTGTGCCAGTTTACACAGTTTAATAGAACCGGTTATGAATGAAATATCTGTCCTGGGCATGAGAGATGTAACCAGGGGAGGTTTGGCAACAGTGCTGGTTGAGTTGGCTATGCAATTTGGAAAAGGGATAATTCTAAATGAAGACAGTATTCCTGTTAAAGAAGAAACGGAAGCCATATGCGAATTGTTGGGGTTTGATCCCATATACGTGGCGAATGAAGGGAAAGCGGTGATGATTGTCCCCCAAAATGAAGCCGAAAAAGCACTTTCCATATTAAGGAGCAATGAAAATGGCCGGCATTCAGCCATTATCGGTGAGATTAGCAGTCAGCACCCCAAACAAGTTGTCATGCATACCTCGGTAGGGGGCAAAAGAGTAATCGATATGCTGGCCGGTCAGCAACTTCCGAGAATTTGTTGATGGTTATTCAGGGAGAACACATCTCATGTATGGTATCAGCTTTTTATAGCAGTTCATAAGCCATTCCGACAAATATTAGAAAGCGATATAGAAATATAGACAAAAACTAATTTGGGAATCTCCCCGAGAATCCTGCTCCGATAAAAATGTTCGGGGCTGCTTCATTCAGTCCTATTCCACCTGATAAATCAAACTGAATGTTATCAAGCACAAAATAAGTGATGCCTGTATCAAATCGAATATCCGCTTTGTTGTTTTCTTCCGGAAAATTCCCATAAGACTCTCCAAATACCCCTATGTGATCCTTGATGCTGTATCCCAGAACTACTGAATAAACGCCATTAGCAGTCGTTGCAAACCCCTCCCATTCTACTCCCGAATTATAACCGGTTAAGATTATTAAACGCCTGGCACTTAAGGCTCGCATGCCTTGTTCTTGACGCCTTCTTAGAACCACTTTAAAATAATTTGTTCGTTTTCTTAGGACCAATAAATATTCGGCCCCTAACCGCAATTCCAGGCTCTCAAGAATATCATATCTTGTCAGCGTATTATTATAGGTAAAGCGGGTTAGATTACTGTTTTCTTTCTCATACACTATCCCGCTTTCAATTTGTATGTATTTTTTGGGGACGGTTTCAGCAGATTCATTTTGATCCGGACGATCGGTGACAATTTCACCTCTACCTTAGGCATATCCGGAGATGGCAATAAGAAACATTAAAAATATTGAAAAAGAATACTTGATAAAATTATTAAAAACACAAACGTTCATGGTTTAAAAGCTTCAAACGTTACTTACTTCTATTTCAACGATTTCATAACCTTTCATCACTTCCCTCGCAGCGAAGATTACACCAATAAGTACAGAAAGCATTCCGGCCAGAAAAAAGATGAGGGGTAGCATGGACAAATCACTTTTAATAGCCAGCTGCGCGCCGATAAAAAGAGAGGCAAGAATAAAAAACCCCACAGCAATGGAATAGGAGACGACAGCATTCTTCACGAGTTTTATCCGGTATTCAAATTTTTCCAGTTGTTTCATGATGCTGTTCAGCCTTTTATTCTTATCGGGGGATGAATCCTCCTGTTCTTTTTGGTTCAGCAGCATTCTTTTTTCCTCATCGAGGGTTCTTAACCTGCTCACTACCAAGGAATATTTATTGTTCATACCCAGAAGCAGAAGTCCACAGGCAGATATCATCAATCCCGGAGCAAGCATGGCTTCTATCAATTCAACAATGAAGAAATTCATTGATATGGTTTAAATGGTTAGGTTTTGTCCTCTTTAAAAAATATTTTGCTGATGACATGATTTATTTCCAGGAGGTTTGGTAAACTGTAGCGCAAAAATATACATAAATTACAAATAATGGCCAGAATGAAAAAACTACATTTCCAGTTTGAGCTTATTCAATTCATTATTAATGGTGTTTATTTCATCATGGAATAAATTAAATGTTGCAGCCTTCACATTGTCAAGGACCTGGTTCGGATTCCTGGCCCCAGCAAGAACTGAGGTTATTCCGGGCTGGTTGAGGGTCCAGTTTATTACCAGCTGAGCGAGGGTGATTCCCCGCTTATCAGCTATGGGTTTAATTTTTTTTAGAAATTCATTAATCCGCGTAAAATTTGGTTCTTTATAAAAAGGGGTATTTGGCCGGTGATCCCCTTCATTAAAATGATAGTTTTTATCCATTTTGCCGGTAAGGATGCCTCTTTGAAGGGGACTATAAGGCAGGATGCCTATATTGTTTTCGAGGCAATACGGCACAAGTTCTTCCTCTATATCCCTTTTAACCATGCTATAAGGTACCTGGTTGGATATCACGGGATAATGGGCAATGGCTTCTTTGAGTTCTTCAGTTGAGAAATTGCTCACGCCGGCATACCTGATTTTTCCATCCCTGGCAAGTTTGTCAATGGCCTCCATGGTTTCTTCAATGGGGTTCACATCATTTGGCCAGTGAATTTGGTATAAATCGATATGGTCAATTTTTAATCTCCTGAGGCTGTCTTCACATTCCTTTATTACCGATTCTTTGGAGGCGTACTTGTATATATTGACTGGTTTTCCATCGTTATCCTGGCTTTTAAAATGGAACTGACCGTCAGTGTTGTCCCATCGAAGTCCGTATTTGGTGAGGATTTGGAGCTTATCACGTTTGCCTTTGAGGGCTTGACCGATGATTTTTTCACTTTGTCCGAATCCATATACCGGTGCGGTGTCAATGCTGGTGATTCCTTCATCGATGGCTGTCTCAACGGCTTTCAGGGCATCTTTGGTATCGGCGCCTCCCCACATCCATCCACCGATGGACCAGGAGCCGTATGTGATGACAGATAATTTCAAATCGCTTTTTCCTAATATTCTTTTTTCCATATATTCGATATTTTATATTCAGTTTTCAATGCGAACATAATGATCAAAATTTTTTATTTTTCTATCCTGTAAGCATACTGCTTCAAGAATTGGCTTGATTTGCCATATATCATTCATCAAGGCTTTCAAAGAAATTAGGCTTTCGTTTATTAGGCTTATACATTATTCTACAATTAATTGATGAATAATGTTTTCAGGAATGGTCGAAAGATTATCATAAATATAATCCGCTTCACCAAGATTTTCTTCAGAAAAACTGGTTTTTAAGGCGATGCATTGGCAACCGGCCTTTTTGGCAGCTCTAATACCATTGACTGAATCTTCTATGACCAGGCAGTCAGCCGGATTTAATCCCAGTAATGCTGAGGTTTTTATAAAAATAGACGGATCTGGCTTCAGGTGTTTAACATCTTCTCCGGAAACATATACATCAAATGTTTCTTGATTCATATTCAGTGCATTCAGATTGATTTCTATCTTAGTCCTGTCAGCACTGGTTACCAGGGCAGTTCGCAGGTTATAATTATGACAAAGGGCAAGAAAATAATCTGTACCGGGAAGAGGTTGGATTGAACCTTTCACCATTTGATCATAGATTTCATAAGTCCTTTTTTTAGCTTTTTGAATATCAATGGTAAGTTGATATTTTTCAGCTACCCCGCCAATATATTTATTTTCTCCGGCCCCAATAAACGGAATAAAATCCTCCGGTTTTACCTGCTGTCCCATTTCCTTAAACATTTCAATGGCTGCATCCCGGATATAATCTTCGGAATCTATAATAACACCATCCATATCAAATAAAATCGCTTTTAGCATCATTTTTGTTTTTTGTTTTCAAAAAATATGTTTATTTATTTATCTTGCATTGTAATGACAATAAAATGTTTTCACACTGGTAATAATCATATTGGGTGGTACTTAGCAACATCTCAGAATAATTGGATAGTATCTGTCCATAAAGTACCACTTGCTTCGTTACGCTTGCCGCCAAAATACTCATTTA
>CAYFUP010000027.1:0-21735 GCA_964346235.1 uncultured Bacteroidales bacterium
CTACAATATCAGACTGCTTGTATTTATTAACATTTGCCAATACTTATTAACTAACAAAAACAACTTTCAGTGATTCAACATATTAATGCAAATATGATGCAATTTCTATGTTTTTTTAATGAAAATGATTCCGTTTAAACCAGAAAGCAACAGGTATTTCTTAAATGATTATAAAAATAAATTTCAGGTTATATTTTGATAAAGATTAAATGTAAGGTGATGAAAAGGCTTTATGTTAAATTAAATTTAAATTAGCATTTTATCAATTTTAATGAAATTCGAAAAACATGTTCTACAACGAATACATGCTTTAATAAAAAAAAACGGCTATTCGCATCGAATTCATCCCTATTAAAGGGGTTTTTGTATTTTTTTTATAATGAACAACCAACATTTTGGTATAAAAGTTAATGAGATTGGCATATCATGGATGGTATGTTCACTGAAAACATGGTGGAATTTCGAAGCAAGAATCTTTGAAACAGCATGTTGCAGAAAGATGTCATTGTGAATTTTAGTCCCCGATTAATCCCATTTTATCAATTTTATCAATATCGTCAGGAGTATCTACTCCGATGTTTTCAATATCGGTGTAAGCCGTTTTGATGATATATCCATTTTCAATCCATCGGTTTTGTTCCAGCGATTCGGCATTTTCAAGTGAGGATGGCTCGAGTTGGTTGATATATTTTAATACTTCCCCCCGGAAAGCGTAGATTCCGAGATGTTTATAAAAGGTATGATGTTCTGCCCATTCTGTATTTGGCAGGTTTCGGATATGGGGAATGGGTGACCGGCTGAAATATATGGCTTTTTGGTCCTTGTCGATAACAACTTTTACAATATTTGGATTAAATATATCAACATTGTTTTCAATTTTCTTGATCAGGGTGGCTATTTGCGTATCTGCTTTATTAAAACAATGGATGAGATTTTCAAGTTGACTCTTTTGGATGAAAGGCTCGTCACCCTGTATATTGATGGCTACATCAATATTTTCTTTTTCTTTTCCCTGTATAATGCTTATGGCTTCTGCACAACGATCAGTGCCTGACTGATGCTCCGGGGAGGTCATCACGACACGTCCGTTAAAGCTTTTTACTTTATTATAAACCCGCTTGTCATCGGTAGCCACCCATACATCTTCAATGGCTGTAAGCACCTGATCATATACCCGCTGTATCATGGTTTTTTTGCCGATCATGGCCAGGGGCTTACCCGGAAATCTGGATGAGGCATAGCGGGCTGGTATAATTCCTATGATTTTCACTTTACATTTGTTAGCAAATATGATATTAATCGGTGAACAGCAAAATTAGAAATTTAGTTTTTAAAATTGTAATTTTGTCATGCAATTAATGAAACAATTTGACAGATTTTAAAAGAAGTCAGCATGAACCGGTTATCGGATGTACAAAAAGCAAAACAGAGATTTGGAATAATTGGAAATGCCACGAGTTTGAACCGTGCCATTGAGGTCGCTTTGCAGGTGGCACCTACAGACTTATCTGTTTTAATTACAGGAGAGAGCGGAACAGGTAAAGAAGTTTTTCCGCAGATACTGCATCAGTTTAGTCACAGAAAACATGGTGAATATATTGCCGTTAACTGTGGTGCTATTCCCGAAGGGACCATTGATTCTGAACTGTTCGGACACGAAAAAGGCTCCTTCACCGGGGCGTATGACAGCAGGCGGGGGTATTTTGATGTAGCAAACGGAGGTACGATATTTTTGGATGAGGTGGCGGAACTTCCGCTCGCTACCCAGGTAAGGTTGCTCAGGGTGCTGGAAACCGGAGAATTTATTAAAGTGGGGTCTTCAAAAGTTCAAAAGACAAACGTTCGGGTAATTGCAGCTACGAACATTAACATTGCCGAAGCCATTGAAAGAAATAAGTTCCGGGAAGATTTGTATTACAGGTTGAGCACTGTACCGATAGATATTCCACCTTTGAGGGAAAGGGAAGATGATATTGAACTTTTATTCAGAAAATTTGCCAGTGATTTTTCTGAAAAATACAGGATGCCTCCTATCAAACTGAATGAAGAGGCCAAAGCCATTTTGCATAATTATGAATGGCCGGGCAACATCAGGCAATTAAAAAATATCACTGAACAGATATCCATCATTGAGGAGGAAAGAATAGTTGACGGGGAGACCTTACGTAAATATATACCCGATTATCAGGCCGAAAAGTTACCGGCACTGATAAACAATCGACGGGAAAACCATTCTTTTTCGAATGAGCGTGAGTTACTTTATAAAATATTGTTTGATATGAAAAATGATATGAATGATCTCAAAAAGCTGGTGCTGGATATTATAAGAAAAGGGCCTGAAAATATGGAGATGCATGAGGATAATTCACAAATCATTAACAAATTATATAACAATTCCGGTGATATTCAGAATTTACCTGAGATAAGGAATAAGCCTTACTTTAAAGAAGGCATCAGAAATAATGATACCATTCAGGACACAGAGGAAATAATTGAAGAATCATTATCGTTGATTGATAAAGAAAAAGAATTAATAAAGAAAGCACTGGAAAAGCATAAC
The DNA here is from genome assembly GCA_964346235.1 of uncultured Bacteroidales bacterium. Classification (GTDB taxonomy): domain Bacteria; phylum Bacteroidota; class Bacteroidia; order Bacteroidales; family CAYFUP01; genus CAYFUP01. Next base: position 2,561 of record CAYFUP010000027.1, read on the forward strand.
GGAAAAAGAAAATATGCAGCCGGTGAGTTGGGTATTTCAGAAAGAACTTTATACCGAAAGATAAAGGAATACGATATATAAATGCAAAAAAAAGATTTTACCATCATTGTATTATTGATATCAGCATTGTTGCTCTTTGAAGGATGCACAGTAAAGTATTCACTTACAGGTGCTTCTATTTCACCTGAAATTAAAACCGCATCCGTTCAGTATTTTCAGAACAGGGCATCCATAGTCAATCCCACACTTAGTCAGGATTTAACAGATGCATTAAGAGAAAAGATTCAGGATCAGACCCGGTTGACAACGGTGGATGATTTTGGTGATGTCAACTTTGAAGGAACCATTGCGGAGTATGGGACAAAACCCATTGCCATTACGGCAGAGGAAAGAGCGGCTCAGAACAGGCTTACCATTCGTATCCGGGTGAAATATACCAATACAGTAGAACCTGATTTGAGTTTTGAAAGTACATTTACCCGGTATGAGGATTATTCAAGTGATTTAAGTCTGAATGAAGTGGAAGGCGAGAAGGTGGAACTCATTGTTGAACAGCTTGTTCAGGATATCTTTAACGAAGCCTTTGTGAATTGGTAATATTGAAATATATGGACAGATCAACATTATTAAATATCATAAAACATCCGGATCAAATTACGATCGCTACGAATGATGAATTAAAAAAACTGATTGAAAAATATCCTTTTTTTCAGTGTGCCTTGAATGCTTATTGCCTGGCACAGGAAAGCAAGTCCCCTGATGAGTTTAAGAAAGTCTTTGAGCAGCATAGCATAGCATTAAAGAATAAAAAAAATATTTTCGGGCAGGAAGAAGTGTTTAATGCACTCATTGATGAGCAGAAACAGAAATTAAGACACCATGATGTCAATGCTAAAAAAGAGGAAAAGCCTGACGATGAGGTCAGTGGGAATAACCAAAATGCTGTTGTAGGAGAAAAAGAAATAGGCAATGCGCATGTAGAGGATTTTGCAATGAACAAAGAGGCAGGTCGTGTTCATGAAACGGATGCCTCAGATGAAAGAGCGGCAGACAACGCCAGACAGGAAGTTGCATCAGAAAAAGAACAAGGGCATAATCAAAAAGATAAGGATCCTGAACCGGAAAGCAAAGCTCAAAAAAATGAACTGGTAAAGGACGGTACAAAGGCTGAAAAAGATAAAAACTCCTCTGAAGATTCTGCGGTTTCAGAATCCGAAAGCGGAGATGCAGGTTCAGGGGAACCATCTTTTATCGAAGATGATCTATTGATACTGGATAATGAAGCATCATCTATCTCCGCTGATGAACATGTAACAGATGATATTATTCCCGTTCAGGCCTCCGGTTATATGATTGAAAAGGAATTAGGAGAAGAAGTAGAGCAGAAGGCTGAAAAGAAAAGTGATGAACTAATTGAGAAATTTATTCAGGAACAACCGAAAATAAAACCGCCGGACCAGGGAAATCGAAAACCTGGTCAGAATAAACCCAGTCACGAGCAGGCAGAGGACACAAAAGTTGTTGAAAATAAAGAAGATAAGGCAGGCCCGGATGGTTCACAAAAAAATGAAACGGAAACGGAGGTAAAGAGCGACAAGGGCGCAGAAGAAAAAAGCAGCAAAGAGATAGAAGAACAGGAAGGATATTTTAGTGAAACCCTTGCCAACATTTATATAAGTCAGGGATACTATTCCAAGGCAATTTTTATTTATGAAAAATTAAGTTTGAAATATCCGGAAAAAAATAGTTACTTTGCAGACCGAATTAAAGAAATCAAAAAACTAACAAATAAGTAGTTATGTATTACGTGTTTTCAGTGTTGATTGTAATCAATTGCATCTTATTGATATTAATCGTATTGGTTCAAAATTCAAAAGGAGGAGGATTGGCTGCCAATTTTTCCTCTCAGAATCAGATGATGGGGGTTCGCAAGACCACGGATTTTTTGGAAAAAGCCACCTGGACACTTGCTGTTACTTTGCTGGTTTTTAGTCTTTTGGCAAGCATGACCATACCCAGACAGGAAGAAGGTGGAAGCGAATCAGTCATTGAAGATCAAATTGACAATGCAGTGGATCCAAATCAAATGCCATCGTTTCCTACAACGCCTCCTTCTGAAAATAATCAGCCGCCGGCCGATGAGTAGGGCCTGAAAAAGCAACCGGGACAGGTTTCTTCTCTTGTTTATACTGTTATTTATCCTTGCTTTTGGATTTTAAGAGGCAATACCATTTGAAAGCTGGCATGATTAAACAATGGCTTTCGTTCATTTGATCATTTCACTCAATTATTTCACCACCCTGTTAATGCCATTTGCATGTTTTTGTGATCGGTTTGCTGAGTTATTCTGCATACAGGAGAACTATTGCTTGAATGCCTGTGCTATTGGTTTTCTTAGTTATCCGATCCTTTCCTTATTAACTCATATAGCAGTAGGGTTACTTGAAAGCTTGCCAGGTCGCTTTGTTGTTTTATTTAACTCACATTAACAGGATTGTTCTTACATGTAATGCTTTTGAGAGTTGCTTTTAGTTTTGTATATATCCAACTGATATACTGGCGATAAAATACATGAGATCGCTGTCCAGGGTTTTTTAAACCTGCGGTTCCAATAAAACATTGAAAAAGTGTCAGCTTTTATGTATAGCTGACACTTTTTTTAATTTATTGATATATAATAACTTACGATTATTAAGGTTGTTTTTTACATAGATTTACCGGATCTGAAAAGATCATTCTTGCAATTTTGTCCTTTATTCTTCTCCGATTCCTGCAATTTTTTGCTTTGGCATAAAATGTGATAATAGGCAAACAAACATTCTATAATTTTAAAAGTTTATTGTTTAACCTAAATCGTTAATAAAATGTCAAAACAACTAAAAGGAAGGGTACTTGCAGGAAAAATAATCGTAGAACCCAGTCCCGCCGAAGAAAAAACTGAAAGTGGTATAATTATACCGGAAACAGCCAAGGAAAAACCTCAATCCGGACAAGTAGTTCTGGTGGGGGGTGATAAAAAAGATGAACCCATGGAAGTAAAGGTGGGTGATACTGTTTATTATGGGAAGTATGCCGGTACTGAAATACAAATTGAAGGTACCGATTATCTTATCTTATCGCAATCTGATGTTTTATACATCGAATAAAATAAAATATCGAAATGTAATTAACAAATCTAAAAACTTATAAAAAATGGCAAAAGAAATTAAATTTGATATTGAAGCACGTGATTTGCTTAAAAAAGGTGTTGACAAAATGGCAGACGCCGTGAAGGTAACACTGGGTCCAAAAGGACGGAATGTGGTTATCGATAAAAAATTTGGAACCCCGCAGATTACAAAAGATGGTGTTACTGTGGCCAAAGAAGTAGAGCTCAGAAATAAATTTGAAAACATGGGAGCTCAAATGGTGAAAGATGTGGCATCAAAAACCAATGATGATGCAGGAGATGGAACAACCACTGCAAGTCTGCTTGCCCAATCCATCATTCAGGTTGGCCTAAAGAATGTGACAGCCGGTGCCAATCCGATGGATTTGAAGCGGGGTATTGACAAGGCGGTTCTTAAAGTGGTAGAAAGCCTGAAAAAACAAACCAAATCCATTGGAGAAAAAAGTGAACAAATTGAGCAAGTGGCCCGGATTTCTGCAAACAATGATGAAGAAATAGGCAGACTCATTGCTGATGCAATGGAAAAGGTGACCACGGAAGGAGTTATTACCGTGGAAGATGCCAAAGGTATTGAAACCCATGTGGATACTGTAGAAGGAATGCAGTTTGACCGGGGTTATATTTCACCTTATTTCATTACGGATAGTGAAAAGATGGAAGCAGACCTGGAAAGTCCTTATATTTTATTAACTGACAAGAAGGTCTCTACCATGAAGGATCTGATGCCGGTTTTGGAACCTGCTGCTCAGTCTGGTAAACCATTATTAATTATTGCAGAGGATGTTGAAGGGGAAGCACTGGCCACCCTGGTTGTGAATAAGCTAAGGGGATCCTTGAAAATTGCTGCCGTAAAGGCACCAGGTTTTGGTGACAGAAGAAAGGAAATGCTTGAGGATATTGCCATTCTGACTGGTGGTACAGTGATTTCAGAGGACAAAGGACTTAACCTGGAAGGCGCCACCTTAGAGATGTGCGGACAGGCAGAAAAGATTACCATTGATAAAGAAAACACCACCTTAGTGAATGGTGCAGGTGAAAAAGATAACATCAATGCCCGGGTAAAACAAATCAAAACCCAGATTGAAAACACTACTTCTGATTATGATAAAGAGAAGCTTCAGGAAAGACTGGCCAAACTGGCTGGTGGAGTTGCTGTCCTTTATATTGGTGCTGCTTCTGAAGTGGAAATGAAAGAAAAGAAAGATCGGACTGAGGATGCCCTGAATGCAACAAGGGCTGCAGTGGAAGAAGGCATCATACCAGGCGGTGGTGTGGCATTAATTCGTGCCGTTGATGACATAGAAGGATTTACCGGTGTCAATGAAGATGAAAATACCGGTATTGCTATTGTTAAAAAAGCCATTGAAGAGCCTTTGAGACAAATTGCTGAAAACGCCGGAGTGGATGGTTCCATTGTGGTGCTGAAGGTGAGCGAAGGAAAAGATGATTATGGATACAATGCCCGGACAGATAACTATGAAAACCTGTTGAAAGCAGGCGTTATTGATCCGACGAAGGTAACGCGTATCGCATTGGAAAATGGCGCTTCCATTGCCGGAATGTTGTTGACCACCGAATGTGTCATTACCGAAGAGGAAGAAGAAGAAAAACAAGGTGGTGGCGGAGGTGCACCGGGCATGGATCCGGGAATGGGCGGAATGATGTAATCAATCATTCAAACTCGATATATATTAAAAAACCATTTAAAAAAGGCCCTGTTAAAATAGCAGGGTCTTTTTTTTTGGATTACGCTTCAGAAAAAATACAGCCATTATAAAGCAGCATTCCTGATATTTATCCATTTGATAATCCCAGAAACTTATTCGTTCAAATCCAGCAAATACAAATATGTGCCTTCTTTTATCACAAAGGTTGAATTTCTGAGAATGGCGAGTGCTTCATGTTTTTCATCAGTACTGTTGTTCACTGCTGTTCCCCTCATCAATAAACCAAACCTGCTGTCAGAAAAGTCAAAGCTTTTTACTTCTTTCTTAATGAGAAAATCACCTTTATTAAACAGCCTCATGATCTTTTCTTCTGACAATTCATTAAAGGGGGATTCATCAGCCAGATAATTCAAAACAATTTTAAATCCGGAGTACTTCCAGATGTCTTTTTGGAATTCTTCTGATTGATTCATGAAGATCTGAAGCTTAATAAATTTAATCTGCATGATGGTTACCGGTGAAAGGGCGCTATAGGTTGACTCCTGATTCCTGCCCATAAGTACGGCACTCTCTCCCAATGTGTCACCGGCAGAGAGTATTGGAAGGTTTTCTTCACCATTTCTTGTTTCTTTGACTTTTCCCCTTATGATTATATAAAAGCTATATACAGGCTGACCTTTTTGTAAAATGATATCTCCGATGGAGTAAACACGATTCTGGGCTTTTTCTGTGATTTTTGTCAGGAAATCATCATCCCTGTTTTTCAACCAGGGTACTTGTCTCAGTACTTCATAAACCGCCGGCATGGTTGATATTGACATGAGGTAAATAACTTTCATCATCCGCTCTTCAACGCTTTCTGAGAGACGCTGCATTTCATCAGCAGTAATCTGACCATTTGTATAAAATTCTGTAATGGACTGTTTTTCTTTATTGAGTATTGAACGAGCTGCCTGTTTGGTAGAGATGGTCATGAACACTTCCGGAAAATTTTTTCTCAGGTTGAGTAGAAATGTCTGTCCATGAATTATGTTGGCATTTATTTCTTCTTCAATTTGTTCAAATACTTTCAACTCATTTTCATCTTCAGCAGAATGTTTTAGATTTCTTACCAATGCCATGCCTTCTTTTTGCGCCTGTATAAAACCGCGCGCACAGTCGGAACTCGTAGTCAGCCGGTCAAAAAATATTCTTTGGGCGATTTTCCCGAGCAGGGGAAAGTTTGCTAATTTTTTAAACAAAGATGGCATTTCCCAGAGGGTTTCCAGGTCTTCCCGCTTGGATAATTCTTCCTTTCCACCAGAATCCAGCACGGTATTGATGGCATCAGAAAGCAAACGAACAGCGGTTGAACTGAGCATTCCCATCTTAAACTGGTTCCAGTAAGAACTTTTTTCTTTTTGCAAAACACGTCTTCTTATTTCTACGATGGTTTCAACATCCTGATTTGGGGCATGGGATTCGAGTGGGGGCAAATACTCATGAACAATGTTCCAGTCCACTTTTTTAAAATATTTGTCTTCTTTCATGCTGGAAATTTCTTCTTTGAGCCTTTCCTGCAGGTCTTTTTTGGCGTTTTGAAGCATCACGGCTTTGGCCGGAGAAATTTTTGTAAGTCCAAGATAATTAATTAACCAAGTGATGGTGGTAGCATTCACAAAAAGTGTCAGAATGACAATTCCTGCAGTAAGAAATAAAAACTGGTTTTGTATACTTTGCGGCAGGTATTGATCCCCGATTCCTTCCACCACCAGCGCCAGGGCCAGTCCAATGGCTCCTCTTAAAGCCCCCCACCATAGCACATAAGCGTCTTTATTGGATAATCCATATCCGGCTTTCTTCATGACAGGGAAAAACCCTCCAATCAGCAGCGCCCTGATAATATGGATGCCAATGTAAATCATGATTAATATGATGAAGTCCTGGAAGGTAAATTCAATGCGGGTTGAAATCAGAACGCCTACCATGATAAATATTAAGGTGTTGGCAATGAATGTAAATAATTCCCAGAATTCATGAAGGAAGTGATCCACTTCAGGACTGATGCGAGTGCGTCCGACACCTGACATCAATAAGCCAAATGCCACAACACTTAATATCCCTGATACACCTAAGAGATTTTCAGCGACATAAAATGAAAAGTAGGCAGCGGCAATTATGACGCTGATTTCGATCATCGCGTCATTGAATACATATTTGACCCAATTAATCACTAATCCGCCAATCACCAATCCTACCAGTACACCGCCAACGGCCACCCTGAAGAATTCTACCACTGCTGAATTTTCAGTGTCCACCCCTGTGATGGTCAGAAAAAAGTACATAAAAATGACGATGGCTGTTCCGTCATTCATTAATGATTCTCCTTCCACCAATGCACTCAGTTTTTTACTGGCACCAAGTTCTTTCAGCAAGGAAACCACTGCGACCGGGTCCGTAGCACTAATCACTACCCCAAACATCAGAGCTATCATCCAGTTCCAGTTCTCCAGACCGATTCCAATATTTTTAATTCCCATGACCAATGAGCCAGTCAGGAACATGGCGAGGATTAATCCCGGTATAGCGAGAATGGCGGCGTTAAGGGCAATTTTTTTAAAGGTATGCACATCCAGCGAAAAAGCTGCTTCAAAAATCAGGGCCGGGATAAAAATATATAATATCAGATGCGGATCAATGTTGCCCGCCCATTCTATTGAATCAGTCAATAAACTGGCATTTAACCTGATATAACTCATTTTTGAAATGATTCCCAATATGATTCCTACCAACAACAAAGCTACGGTATAGGGAAATTTGCTTTTTCTTAATAAATGCCTGGTAGCAGCACCGATAATGAGTGCCAGAATGATAAACAATAAAGGATCCAGATGGATTTGATGTTCTTCTTCATGCACCTCATGAGGGGTATCCTCAGAATGATTTGAATCGCTCTGAGCACTGGCATGGTAATTTTCATGCTGCTTTTCATTTTCGGACAGCATGTGAGCGGATTCATTATGCTGCTGCTGATTGGTGGCCTGGACGATTGAAGTGTGTTCTTCCTGGTTTATTTGTATGGCATCGACTGTCGGATTGATAATAAATCCTGTCATCATGCAAATGGAAACTAAAAGAAATGTAAACTTTTTCATTGGCCTAATTTTTATCATTACCAAAAATAATGATAAATAAAAATATTTCCTATTCTTTTTTATAAACCATTTATAAATATTATTGCTGAATCCTTCTCTTCATCATTATCTTTGGAAGGTTTTTTGCATAAATATTTCAGATAATGATTTTTATTATCATGTTGATAAATAGTACATTTGTCCAAAGAAATTTATTTACATAAAGCATGGAAGTAAATCGTATCAAAGGAAAAAACGGAAACGCTGAAAAAGCGGTCTTGGTAGGGATTGTGAACCAATATCAGGATGAAGAAAAAATACAAGAGTACCTGGATGAATTGGCTTTTTTAACTGAAACAGCCGGAGCTTACCCGGTAAAAAGGTTTAAGCAGCGCCTGGATACCCCGAATCCAAAAACTTTTGTAGGGACCGGCAAACTTGATGAGATTGATGAATACATGAAAATGCATCACATTGATACCTTGATATTTGATGATGAGCTGACACCTTCTCAGGTTCGCAATATTGAAAAGCAATTGAAATGTAAAATTCTTGACCGGACCAACCTGATACTGGATATATTTGCTAAACGTGCCCAGACGGCTCATGCCAAGACCCAGGTGGAGCTGGCTCAATATGAATATTTATTGCCCCGGCTTACCAGGATGTGGACCCACCTGGAAAGGCAAAGGGGAGGTATCGGTACACGAGGTCCCGGGGAAAGGGAGATTGAAACGGACCGGAGAATTATCAGGGATAAAATCAGCCGGCTCAAAGATCAACTTGAAAAGATTGATAAGCAAAAATCTACACAGCGCAAAAACAGAGGGAAACTTGTGCGGGTGGCACTGGTCGGTTACACCAATGTAGGCAAATCAACCTTGATGAACCTGCTGAGTAAATCAGAGATTTTTGCAGAGGATAAGCTGTTTGCTACATTAGATACCACAGTCAGAAAGATTGTGATTGGCAACCTGCCTTTTTTGATAAGCGATACTGTCGGTTTTATACGAAAACTGCCTCACCACCTGGTTGAATCTTTTAAATCCACCCTGGATGAAGTGAGAGAGGCAGATATTTTGCTGCATATGGTGGATATTTCCCATTCCAATTTTGAAGAACAAATTGATGTTGTCCACAACACCCTGAATGAATTAGGGGTTCATGGGAAAAGGACACATATTGTTTTTAATAAAATCGATGCTTATCAATATAAAGAAAAGGAACATGATGATTTAACCCCGGCCACCAAAGAGAATGTTTCATTGAATGAATTGAAGAGAAGCTGGATGGCCAGGTTAAACAACCATTGTATTTTTATTTCTGCCAAAAATAAAATTAACATGGATGAATTCAGGGAGATGCTTTATAATGAAGTAAAAGAACTTCATATGCAAAGATATCCTTATGATGATTTTTTGTATTAATCAGCTTCCCTCAGTGATAGATATAACCGGCAAAAAGAAAAGTCTTTATACCCTTTCATGCAAGTTTTTATCTTACTGCTTCTTTTTCTTTGATACCAAATATTCTGCAATCTGAATGGCATTGAGGGCAGCCCCTTTGCGAATCTGATCCCCCACACACCAAAAAGCAATTCCTTTAGGATTGGCAAGGTCTTTTCTGATTCTTCCCACGTAAATTTCATCCCTGTCCGTTACAAACACCGGCATGGGATATGCCTGATGATCAGGTTCATCATGCAGCACAATGCCTTTTGCCTTTTCAAAGGCTGATTTCACCTCTTCAATATGTAATTTTTTCTCTGTTTCGCACCAAATGGCTTCTGAATGTGTACGCATGACCGGTAACCGGACACAGGTTGAACTCACAAGTACATCCGAATGCATGATTTTCTGGGTTTCATTATACATTTTCATTTCCTCCTTGGTGTAATCATTGTCCGTAAAAACATCTACCTGGGGGATTACATTAAAAGCCAATTGATAAGGAAATTTATTAATGGTAGGTTTTTTACCATCCACCAATTCCCTTGTTTGTTCCCATAATTCATGCATGGCTGCTGCACCGGCACCGCTGGCAGCCTGGTAAGTGGCAACATGAATACGGGTAATATGGGAAAGATCTTCTATGACTTTCAGGGCCACGACCATTTGTATGGTAGTGCAATTGGGATTTGCAATAATATTTTTTGGAGCATTGAGGGCATCGGGGGCATTGACTTCGGGCACAACCAAAGGAACATCATCATTCATGCGGAATGCACTTGAATTGTCAATCATGATGGCGCCATGTTTGGTTATCGTTTCTGCATATGCCTTTGAAGTAGTTCCTCCTGCCGATACCAATGCAATATCTATGTTTTTAAATGAATCATCATGTTTTAATTCTTTCACTTCAATTTCTTTTCCCTGAAAATGATATCTCTGTCCTGCGCTTCTGGATGATCCAAATAAAAATAATTCATCCAGGGGAAAGTTCCGTTTTTCCAGTATTTTCAGAAATTCTTGTCCGACAGCGCCACTTACACCAACGATTGCAATATTCATAATTTCTTAATTTTAAGAGTTAAATTTATTTAAATTATTAACTTACATTTTCACAAAATTTTTCAGTTCAAATTTCAGGCACAAAAATCTCAAAAAAAAATGAAACAGAAAAGGAAAAAAGATCTCGAAGTTAAAAATTAAACAATATTTTAAATATTTAAAAATATAAACAAAAAGATAACAATTGTGGGTTCATATTAAACATAATTTCAAACAATAATGATATGACGATGAATTTAATTCTTAGACCTTTCATATTCAATATGTTTTTTATTTTTTATTCCTTTTGTGTTCATGCTCAGTTTGCAGATGACTTTTCTGATGGGGATTTTTCAGTCAATCCTGAGTGGACAGGGAATGTGGACAGTTTTATCGTGAATGAAGATAAAGCACTTCGGTTGAATGCCAGCGATGAAGCCTCCGCTTATTTGGTAACGGAGAGTTCCTTATTGAGCGAGACAGAATGGCGATTCAGAATAAGGCTGGATTTTAGCCCATCTAGTCAGAATTACGGAAGGGTTTATCTTATATCGGATTCACAAAATCTTACCGGTCCACTGAATGGCTATTTTCTCCAGTTTGGAGAGAGGGGCAGTGATGATGCGGTGGTATTGATTAAGCAAACAGGAACCGATGAAACAGCTGTTTGCAGAGGAAAAGATGGTTTTATCAACAGTTCCTTTGATGTATTCATGAAAATCAACCGGAATAAAGATGGGACATGGAAACTATATTCTTCCCCCTCTATTGACGGAGAATATGCTTTTCAGGCGGAAGGCAATGATGCGGCAATGAACACCGGAAATTATTTCGGTATATTATGTAAATACACCAAGACCCGGTCTGCCAAGTTTTACTTTGATGATTTTTATATGGGCAGTAAAACAATAGATTCCCAAGCACCTGTATTAGAAAGATTAATAGTAGATTCCGATTCATCTGTTTCATTGTATTTCAATGAAGAAGTATCAGAAATAAACGCTCAAATACCCGAAAATTACTCCATCAATAATGAAATCGCTCATCCCGGTCAGATTAGACTGAATGAATTGGATAAAGCCATTGTTCAACTTTTTTTTAAAACAAAATTGCAGGATGAAACAGAGTATGAATTGATAATTCATAACCTGGAGGACAACGAAGGAAATAAGATGGGGCGGACAGATACTTCTTTTTCTTTTGTTAGGCATGATGTGTCGGTTTTTAATGATTTGGTCATTAATGAAATATTTCCCGATCCGAATCCCTCCATGGGTTTGCCGGTGCATGAATTTGTGGAAATATATAACCGGAGCGACAAATCCATCAATCTGGCCGGATGGACCCTGGATGATGAGAAGGAAGAAAAAAATAACTTGAATGAATATATGCTGATGCCCGATTCGTATCTTATTGTGTGTAGTGAGGCGTATTTGTCAGAATACCAGTTATATGGAGATGTAATGGGCATAAAAAGTTTTCCCGGATTAAATAACGCGGGTGATCATATCTATATTTATGATGGTTCCATGAACATCATGGATTCAATGAATTATGCAGATGACTGGTATGAGGACGGGAAAACCCTGGAGCGCATTGATCCGGAAAATACTTGCGGTCGCTTAGACAACTGGCTGCCATCAGTCAGTGAGAATGGCGGCACCCCCGGAAGTCAGAATTCAGTATTTGCCAGTAATCTGGACACCATCCGTCCCTCTCTCATCAAAACACTCATCAAAGATTCAAACACCATCGTATTGATGTTTCAGGAAGAAATACATCCCCTTTCAGCCAACCACTTGTTTAACTATGCCATTGCCAATCCGGGATATGAGGTGAATTCAATCATCGTTAACGCCCATGAAATAGAATTAAGGCTTAATATGGAACTGAATGAAAAAGAAGCGTTTGAGATGAGTGTGACGGGGATAAAAGATTATTGTGACAATGCGATGAAAGACACGAACCTGAGGTTTACTTATTACATTCCTGGAACCTTCGATATAGTGATTAATGAAATGCTGGTAGATCCAACCCCATCTATTGAGTTGCCTGAGCATGAATTCATTGAAATATATAATCGAAGCGATTACCCGGTAAATATAAAGGATTGGGCAATCGTTATTGGAGATGCGGAGAAAAAGCTTGGCAGTATGGCTGTCAACCCCAAGGAATTTGCCATCATATGTCATGAAGATGATGCCAGGGAGTTTAATAATTATGGGAAAGTCATTCCATTGGCAAGCTTCCCTGCGCTGACCAATTCCGGACAGGTGGTTTATTTATTGGATAATCACCGAAATATCATTCATTTTGTATCATATTCTGATCAATGGTATCGGGATAATTATAAAAAGGGCGGGGGATGGACATTGGAACAGATTGATGCGGATAATCCCTGCGGAGGGGCAAGCAATTGGATGGCTTCGGAGGATTTGCGGGGCGGCACACCGGGAGCACAAAATGCTGTTTTTCAACCGAATCCTGACACAGAGCTTCCTTCATTGGATAGAATTGTCACATTGAATGACCAACGCATCAAATTACTGTTTAATGAACCGCTTGATAGTGTGACAACAGCCAATCCTGCCTTATATGAAGCCGATCCGCATTTAGGTCAACCTGAATCAGTCATTCCGCTCAGCCCCATGTTCAATGAAGTGGAGCTGGCATTCAAGAACCGCTTGCGAAGAAATATCATGTATCGTCTTCTGATAAACCGATCCGTTAGAGATTGTGCCGGGAATCCGCTTGGCGGAAAAAATACAGGTGATTTTGCTTTGCCGGATACAGCCAATCCCAATGACATCATCTTCAATGAAATACTGTTTGATCCGATTTCGGGCGGGACAGAATTTGTCGAGATATATAATCGTTCTGACAAAGCCATTGATTTAAAAAATTATGTGCTGGCTATCATTGATCTTAAAGAAAATAAGTTAAAGTCTGCCGTTCCTATCGTTAATTCTTCATACCTGTTCTTTCCGGAGGAATACCTTGTGATTACTGAAGAACCGGATTTACTGGCTGTTCAATATGCCCATTCCAATCCTGACAGGTTTTTAAAAATCAAGGATCTCCCGACCTTGCCCAATGAGGAAGGCCGGATTATTTTAATGGACAAGTGGACCCATGTAATCGATGATTTCACTTATTCTTCCGATATGCATTTGGCCAATTTGAATACCGCTGATGGCATATCGCTGGAACGGACCAATCCTGACTTAGCTGCTAATGATAAAAACAACTGGGTTTCAGCGGCTCAGACCGTGGGATTTGCCACCCCGGGAATTCAGAACGCTCAGTTTTCTGAGTTTATAAAAAAGAAGACAGAAATATCGCTCTCTAAGGAAATGTTTTCTCCTGATCAGGATGGAAAAGATGATGTCATCTACCTGGATTACCGTTTTGACGAACCTGGTTATACCTGCAGTGTTTATGTTTTTGATGCGAGGGGGCGGATGGTGAAAAAACTAGCGGATAATGAAATTATTGGACAAGAAGGCCGGTTTCAGTGGGATGGTTTATTATCTGACAACCGCATTGCCCGGATCGGGGTTTATACTTTTTATATCAGGGTTTATAGTGATGAAGGAGAGGTGAAAGAATTTAAAAAATCCTTCGTCCTGGCCAAAAAGCTTTAATAGGTAAACGTGTTATCGTGTATCGATGTTGTATATATTGACTGTTTGCGCATTTATTAATGAATGTTAACCATTATCAGAAGCACATCAGGGATTATTCCTCGTCTTTTTCTTCCACAAAATTAAATGGTATTTCAGAAAATTCGGAGAACTGTTCTCCGGCTTCTTTCATATCATCATCATCTTCCAGGTAATGCCAGTCAACTATGATTTCTTTTCCATTTTCTTCAAGTTCTTTAAGCGATTCGACCAAATCGAGAATTTTTTTGGAAGAAGCCGTATTAAAATAATCGAATTTAAAAATGGCATGGGTTTTGGTTTGCGGATCTTCGAGGTAAGCGCTGATCCAGTCCAGCAAAGGCACATAAAATTCCTGCACATCTTCAGGCAATGATCGGCCTGAAAATCTGATTACACCGGATGATTGTTCTAAAAAAACGGATGGAGTATCTTCGGTTCCCTCAATATTCACAGTCTCTAATGTTGCCATATTTTTTATTTATTTTCCAAATTTAACAATTATAATTTAATGAATTCGAAAGGGACATTTGCTTTTTCTGCATAGGCATATCCTTCTTCCCTCAGGTCTTCATCATCGGGATCGTAATGCCATCTTGCCCCCACCTTATGTCCTTCATTCATTAAATCTTCCAGTTGTTGTATCACCATGAAAACCATTCGGTAAGATCCCGAATTTAAATATTCAAATTTCAAATCCAGATAGGTTTCCTCATTGGGATTTTTTTTATACGTTTCAAACCACTGAATAACAGGAGTATAAAACTCATTAACATCCTCAGGAAGCGATTTGCCACTAATTTCAAATATACCCTTATCTTTATTAAGCTCTACCCTGGGTAAATCTTCATTTCCCTCATAAAAAAACGGTTTTATATGATCCGAGTTATTACCTTCTGGCATATATGGTTATTTTTAAGATTGACTAAAATAATAAAAAATCTTAAAATTAACCCAACAAAAGTGATTCGGCTTAAATTTTATAATTGATCAATTCAAACGGAAAGGAGTGATTATTGGCAAAAGCCCTGCCTTCTGCCAGCATATCTTCATCATCAAAAAAATAATACCATTTTACGATAACAAAATTCCCTTTCCTTGAAATGGCTTCAATAACATCCAAAAGTTTACCAATCATTTCAGATGATGCCCGGTCGATATAATCAAACTTAAATACTATTTCAGTTCTCGGATTGGCAAGTCCCTTGTAACGCTCAAACCATTCTATGATGGAGTAATAGAATTCTTCCGCATTTTCAGGTATAGAAATACCGGAAAACACAAATTTATTATTTTGCTTGTCCAGGATAATATTTGGATGACTGTTATCTCCGGCAATTTTTATCTCTTTCAGGACTGATATTTCATTATTGTTGTTCATATGTGATACATTTTTATTAACATTTTGCTTTCTATGATATTCATTAATTAGGGGCTCTAAGAAAACGTCAATAACTGCTTTATGCTCACCTTAAGCACCAGTCATTTACGACCAGTAAACTCCTTGCAGTAAAGGCTCGCATGCCTTGTTCTTGATGCCTTCTTAGAACCACTTTAGAATAATTTGTTAGTTTTCTTAGTGACACTAATTGGAGCCTGTAAGAAAACCATCTTCTATATTAAAGTGGTTTTAAGTAATTCTTCATATTGATTTGCTCAAATATTTAGAAACCATAAAAAATTATTTTGTATAAATATATGGGATTTCAAATATTTTGTTTCTTTCTTGGCATGCTCATTTTACAAATAGCCTATTTTCATTTGTTAATGCAGAATTATGTAAGATGAAACACCCATGATTAAAATAATTATTAAACTCACACGATAATGATTATTTTAATCATGCGGTTCCATATGACCTTATAAAAAACAATTTTGAACATATGAATATTTTATGATGTTGTTGAATATTTTTTTAATCGTTGAATGTATTAAACATATTTTTTTTATCTATAAAAACACAACATGGATGTATTGACTATCAGGCGTTTAAAAATATCTGGTCAGAATGAAATTAAAAATACGGAAAAATACTCAGAAGGAAAATAAAGATATTTGTCTTGAATTTAATAAATTCTTCTATTTTTGTTGCATTTATAAAATAATCATAGAAACGAACAGGAATAAATTGATACAAGTATTTTAACAAATTCTAAAAATAAGACGTATGGATATTTTTAATCTCACCTGGATTGATTATACAATCATCATTGTTTATTTTGCATTTGTATTGGGCATCGGTTGGGTCTTAAAAAGATACATGAAAGATGCCACGGCTTTTTTGGAGGCAGGACGGTCATTGCCGGCATGGGTGACCGGTTTGGCATTTATTTCTGCCAACCTGGGTGCTTTGGAGGTAATTGGTATGGCTGCTTCTGGGGCAAAATATGGTATGACGACCATTCATTTTTATTGGATCGGCGCCATTCCGGCCATGGCATTTCTGGCTATCTTTATGATGCCTTTTTATTATGGTTCCAAAGCCCGGTCCGTTCCGGAATATTTGAAACTAAGATTTGATGAAAAGACCAGGGGCTTCAATGCTTTTTCATTTGCGATCATGACCATATTTGCTTCGGGTATTTCCATGTATGCCCTGGCCTTGCTGCTGGAAACTTTGCTGGGTTGGGACTTTGATATGAGTTTGATCATATCGGCAGGGATTGTATTGGTGTATATTTATTTGGGCGGACTTACATCAGCCATATACAATGAAGTATTGCAGTTTTTCCTGATTGTCATCGGGTTTTTACCCCTGGTGATTCTTGGACTTATCAATATTGGCGGATGGGAAGGACTGGTGGATAAGTTAAATGTTGTGGCTGTTAACCGGGGATTTGAGCCGGGCGCCTGGACGCATTCCTGGAAATTTATGGGTGATTCTGCCGCCAATCCCATGGGGGTTGAATGGTTTGGCGTAATCATGGGACTGGGTTTTGTGCTATCCTTTGGGTATTGGACGACCAACTTCCTGGTTGTTCAAAGAGCCATGGCGGCCGGATCCATGAAAGATGCACGAAAAACCCCCCTGATTGGGGCCATCCCAAAAATGTTAATTCCTGCTTTGGTCATTTTGCCCGGAATGATTGCCATGGCATTGATGGTTGATCCGGAAAGTGGTTTTACTTTGCCGGAAAAAGGAATGGGATATGATTATGATAAAGTGATTCCCATAATGCTTGGACATTATTTTCCGACAGGAGTGCTTGGTTTGGGTTTAACTGCACTAATGGCCTCTTTTATGTCCGGAATGGCCGGAAATGTGACTGCCTTTAATACCGTATGGACCTATGACATATACCAGAGCTACATTAATCCCAATAAATCTGACAAGCATTATCTGAGGGTTGGACAGTTAACGACGGTATTTGGCATTGGCTTAAGTATTCTTACCGCATATGTGGCCGCTCTATTTAATAATGTCATGGACTTCCTGCAGCTCATATTTGCTTTCATTAATGCTCCTTTATTTGGAACTTTTCTTTTGGGAATGTTCTGGAAAAGGGCTACCGGTCATGGTGCATTTTTCGGATTGATTTCCGGTACAACCGCTGCTGCTGTGCACCATGGACTGACATCCCCGGTAGGCGCGGAAACTTTATTTAAAGGCGGATGGCTTGTGGGGGGTGTTGACAATGTCCTGCATACCTATTCCAGTGAAATGGCACAGAATTTCTGGACCGCCATATATGCCTTTGGCGTATGTATTTTAATTACCATTATTTTATCATTGGCCACCAAGCAAAATAAGTCAAATGAAGATCTAAAGGGACTGGTTTACTCCATGACGCCCAGATACAGGGAAGAAGGCCTTGTTTGGTATAAAAAACCTGAAGCTTTTGCCCTACTGGTATTGGCCATTGCGCTTGTATTAACAATTATCTTTTGGTAAAATTAAAATTATATAATTATGGGTTTAGATATTAAAATTCCGATAGGATTAATGTTTGCCATATTTGGTGTTTTACTGACCTTGCAGGGGATCATCACAAGCGGCTCAGAGATATATAATCAGTCGCTTGGCATTAACATCAATTTATGGTCTGGAATATTCATGCTGGTTTTCGCTGGAGTGATGCTGCTTTTATCGAGAAAGAAGCAGTTGAAGGACATTACCGAAAAAGCCGCTCATGACATAGCCGGGGATGAAGATAAATAGCGTTCAGTATTTTTTTTAGGGGTACCATAAAGTTATGTCATCTTAATTTTAAAGAGGTTTTAAAAAAATAATTATAAGCGGCGCTGGAATATGGTCATGATATTCGGCGCCCTTATTATTGTGATTACCTTTACCCATCTCGTCATTCCATATAATGTTTACAAACCTGAATTTTTGGGCCTGCCCTATTCATTCTGGACAGGCATGCTGGTTTCAGTCATCCTGGTTGGTCTGACCATTTATGGCTCAACAGTATGTCCCGGTTCAAAGAACAGGGAGGATTAGACTATGATGACATGGTTTGGAATATTCGCAGCGATTTATGCCGGTTTACTGGTATTTTCCTCAATCAAGTCCTATAACAAAAACCGGACGGCAGATGAATTCATGTCGGACTGAGATCATGGAGAAGATCAACCATCATTTTGGCCGGTTGAATGTTTTGGTAAATAATGCCGGGGTGGCACCAAAAGTCAGAAATGACATTTTAAAAACAACGGAAGAAAGTTTTGAACATGTCCTTAAAACAAATTTATAAAGTGCTTATTTTCTGAGCCAGGCTGCAGCAAATTGCTTTATTAAACAACAATCGAATGGCGGCAAAAGATTTTTCACCATCGTTAATATTGGTTCCATTTCAGTTACCGTTGCCTCCATTAACCGTGGTGAATATTGTGTTGCGAAAGGGGGCATGGCCATGGTTCTACCCTGTTTGCAGCAAGATTGGGCGAGCATGATATTCCCGTTTATGAAGTCAGACCGGGAATTGTTAAAACAGATATGACAGCCGGCGTAAGGGGAAAGTATGACAAGCTGTTTGCGGAAGGAATTGCCCCTCAAAAGCGATGGGGAACCCCTCAAGATATGGGCAAAGCATTGGCATCTCTTTGCCGTGGGCACTTGCCATATAGTAACG
>CAYFUP010000028.1:0-21463 GCA_964346235.1 uncultured Bacteroidales bacterium
GTATTATTATCTGGATACAAAGAAGTAAAAACAGAAAGTTGGTAGAATCGAACTAACGGCACTAAGCTACATATAAAATTTTTAGAAACAATTGTTTACACTTTTAATGTATGGTAGAAAACGAATCACTAACCAGAGGCACTAAGAAGACTAACAAATTATTCTAAAGTGGTTTTCTTAAGAACACTAACTAATGATTCAGAAAAATATATATCGAGTTGAATTAAAAAAGAACAAACCATGGAAAATCTGATAAATATTTTTGTAAAGTCGATTTTCATTGATAATATGATTTTTGCCTATTTCCTGGGCATGTGTTCATACCTTGCCGTATCCAAGACCGTCAAAACATCAACAGGTTTGGGCCTGGCTGTCATCTTTGTGCTGGGCATTACCGTACCCATTAACTATTTAATAGAAAATTATGTTTTGAAGGAAGGCGCATTGGCCTGGATAAGCAGCAGTCTGGCTGATGTTGACCTGAGTTTTTTAAGCTTTATCCTCTTTATCGCTGTCATAGCAGCCATGGTTCAGTTGGTTGAGATGATCATTGAAAAGTTCTCTCCTTCATTATATTCTTCCCTGGGAATATTTCTTCCCTTAATAGCAGTTAACTGCTCAATTTTAGGGGGGTCTCTTTTTATGCAGGAAAGGGCCTATAACAATATTGCTGAAGCCTCTGCATTTGGCTTAGGTTCGGGGGTCGGATGGTTTTTGGCCATTGTCGGCATTGCCGCTATCAGGGAGAAGATTCGTTATTCGAATGTTCCGGATCCGTTAAAAGGTCTTGGGATTACTTTTATCATCACCGGACTGATGGGAATTGCTTTTATGAGTTTTATGGGAATTAAATTATAGATAAATAACAATTACGAGAAAATGATATTACTTACTTCACAGACAGCTACGATATTAATAAGCATTGGTGTTTTTTTGACCATCATTTTATTGTTGGTGGGGGTTTTGTTATATGCCAAAAAGAAATTAACCCCCCAGGGTAAGGTGAATCTTCATGTGAATGATAAAGATTTTGAAATTGAACCGGGAGACACGGTTTTGTCAGCTTTATCCAATCAGGGGGTTTATCTTCCTTCAGCATGTGGTGGTGGAGGAACATGTGGTATGTGTAAATGCCAGATTTTTGAAGGGGGAGGGAGCATTCTGCCTACCGAAACGGGTTTTTTTACCAGAAAAGAACAGCAAAACCACTGGAGATTAGGATGTCAGGTAAAAATACGCAACGATATGACCATCAAGGTACCCGAAGAGGTCATGGGCATCAGGAAATGGGAATGTGAAGTGATCTCCAACAGGAATGTGGCTACGTTTATCAAGGAATTTGTTGTAAAGCTTCCGGAAGGGGAGGAAATGGATTTCAAACCCGGAGGATACATACAGTTGGATATCCCAAAGGTTGAGGTGGATTTTAGTAAAGACATAAAAGTAGAAGAGGAATATAGACCGGAATGGGACAAGTTTAACTTGTGGGATTTGAAAATGAAAAACAATGCGGAAACCTTTCGGGCTTATTCCATGGCGAATCATCCGGCGGAAGGCAACATCATTAAGTTGAATATTCGTATTGCAACGCCTCCCTGGGACAGGTCAAAAGGCCGGTTTTCCAGTCTCAATCCCGGTGTTTGTTCATCATATGTATTTTCCCGGAAACCCGGGGATAAGGTATCTATATCCGGGCCTTACGGTGATTTCTTCATTAAGGAATCAGAGAGGGAAATGATATATATCGGAGGGGGAGCCGGGATGGCCCCGCTAAGGTCACATTTGTTTCATTTGTTTCATACCCTGAAAACCGGTAGAAAAATTTCTTACTGGTATGGTGCCCGTTCAAAAAAAGAAGTTTTTTATGAAGAAGACTTTTATGAAATAGAAAGAAAATTTCCGAATTTTTCATTCAATATCGCTTTATCAGAACCTTTGCCGGAAGATAACTGGGATAGTCATAAAGGTTTTATTCACCAGGTGTTGTATGATCAGTACCTGAGTAAGCATGAGGAACCTGAAGAACTGGAATATTATATTTGTGGTCCACCTGTTATGCTCAGTGCCTGTAAAAAAATGCTTTATGATTTGGGCGTACCGGATGAGATGATCGATTTTGATGATTTTGGAGGCTAGTATTTGTTCTTTGTGAATAAAGAAAGATAAAATTAAGAATATGAGGAATGTCATAATGGTTTTTGCAGGAGCATTATTGTTGATCTCCTGCGGAAAACATTCATCCAAGAATTATATTTCACTGGCAGGAAGAACCCAGGGTACCAGTTATCACATTACCTATTGTTCTGCAGACAAGGTCAATTATCAGAAAGAAATAGATTCATTGCTTGCTGAGTTTGATACCACATTTTCAACGTATAATCGGCAATCACTTATTACTTCTGTTAATCAATCAGCCCGGCCAGTAGAAGTAAATGATCAGTTTGTTTACCTGTTTAATGTTGCCAAAGAAGTATTTCGCATTTCAGATGATATCTTTGATCCCACGGTCGGGCCCCTGGTGAATGCCTGGGGATTTGGACCGGAGGTGAAGTTGAAAGTTGACAGTTCAAAGATAGATAGCCTGCTTGAGTTTGTGGGTTTTGATAAGGTTCGCCTGGAAAATAATCGCGTGATAAAAGAAGACAGCAGGATATACCTGGATGTAAATGGCATTGCGCAGGGCTATGCCGTGGACCTGATTGCCGGTTTCTTTGACTATTCCGGCATTAAGAACTATCTGGTTGAAATTGGTGGCGAGGTCCGGGTGAAAGGAAAAAACAAGGAAGGAGACTTATGGCGCATTGGAGTAGATAAACCAAAGGAGAACAATCTGATCCCGGGACAGGATTTGCAGGTAATTCTAAATCTGGACAATAAATCCCTTTCTACATCCGGCAATTACAGAAGTTTTTATGAAGAAGACGGGATCAAATATACCCATTCCATCAACCCTAGGTCAGGCATGCCGGTACGTAGTAAGCTTTTAAGTACCACTGTATTGAATGAAGATTGTATATATGCCGATGCTTATGCAACGGCTTTTATGATTATGGGTTTGGAAGAAAGCCTGAAACTTTCCCGTCAAATAAAGGATCTGGAAGCTTATTTTATATATTCCGGTAAGAATGGTTCCTTTCAGACCGCATACACAGCCGGTTTCGAAGATATGATACAACGGTGAAGCTTCAATATGTAATGGCAAAATATTTCCTTTACCGGAAAATTGATTTAACAGGGTTAACATAGAAATGAAAAGATACGGAGGATTTGCTGCGAAATTATGATTATTAAACCTTCGAAGGTTTACATAACTTCGAGTCCTTATGCCACTTTCTGCCACATTTTTTACATTGATATTTGGCTTTTTTGTTCAGTTTTTTATCTTTTTTACAAAGATTTTTGCCCATGAAGGTTTATATGGTTTTAAATGGTCCTCATTGATTATCGAGTTCTCTGTGGTTTATAACGACTTCTGCATCGAAATTGTTCATGATTGCACGTGAAACACGCTGTGCGAAATACACAGAGCGATGCTGTCCGCCGGTGCAACCGAAATGTATGGCCATGTAGCTGAAATCCCTTTTCATATAATTATCAATGGCCTGAAAGATGAGCTTAAGGGCATGGTTAAGGTATTTTTGAACTTCAGGGGACGATTCCAGGTAATCAATGACAGGTTTGTCTTTGCCTGTGAGTTCCTGGTATTTTTCTTCCCGGCCGGGATTGGGAAGTGAGCGGCAATCAAATATAAAACCTCCGCCATGTTTTGTCTTATCAGCAGGCAAACCTTTCTTATATGAAAAACTTGAAATATGTATGGTTGGCTTTTTCCTGTTTTGGTATTCCGGTATCCTGATTTTGTTTTCCGGGATAGATAGCAGTAATTCAAGAAGATAATCTGTTTTTATCTCAATTTTTCCGGAAGTCAGTAAAGCAATCAGGTTGTCATAGGCCAAAGGCAGGCTTTCAATAAAATAATTTTTCTTTTCTATCAGTCCCCTGAGTCCGTAAGCCCCCAGTGTTTGCATAATTCTTAGCATCGCAAATCCATAGAATTTTGCTGTAAACTCCGTCCGGTTTATGGGTATGAAAGTTGAAAGCGTATCCATATAATGGTTTAAAAGTTTTACTTTCACCGGCTCCGGAATTTTTGCTTTAGCCTGGAACAGCATAGAGGCCAGGTCATAAGGCAGGGCTCCTTTTCTTCCTCCCTGGTAATCAATAAAGTATTGTTTATTGTCTTTTAACATAACATTTCGCGATTGAAAATCCCGGAAAAGAAAGTAACCCGAATCTGATTCTTCCAGAAAAGCGGTCAAATGATTAAATTCATTATCCAGCTTTTTCTCGTTGAAGGGAACACCTGCAGGCAAGAGAAAGTAATATTTAAAATAGCATAAATCCCATAGCATCGCCTGTTTGTTAAATTCTCCCGAGGGATAGCATTTTGATAAATCCAGCGATTTAATGCCTTCTGTCTGGAACCTGATTAATTCATTCAGGGTTGATTGGTATGTTCGCATCAGCGCTTCGGGAAACTGAACATTGGTCCTGACTTGTTGCATCCAATCATAAAGACTGGTATCCCCGAGATCTTCAACAAGATAGATATGTTTATCCAGGTTTTCTTCCAGCAGTTCAGGAACATTCAGTCCTTTATAATAGAAATTTTTTGTCAGGTAGGTAAAAGCAATGTTTTCTTCGTAATTTGGATTATATGCTCCGATGGTGGATTTTTCATTGCCGGAAAGCCGGTAATATGTTCTGTTTGAGCCTGCCTGCGCCAATGTTTGAATTTTTTCCGGCAAGAAACCAAAATGTTTTTCAAATAGGCTTTGTAAATCTGACTTCACTTTTTTGAGGTTTGTTTCTGCATTCATCTTAATATTATTTGTATTATATGGTGGAAGCCCATTGATTCCATTGGTTATTCCTCCCCATTTTTAATATAAGAAGCATCGTGATATGCAATATTCATGGTTAATTCATTCGACAATGATAAATCCAGGCTGTAAGATGGTAAATTACTTGTTCCAAATTTTTGCTGAAAATACAAATATTTAATATTTTTAGCCAAAATTAGTTCATTTCTCATTATTGACTAATAAGAAATCTAACTTAATATTAAAAGTGGTTCTAAGAAGGCGTCAAGAACAAGGCATGAGAATCTTAAGTACGAGGGGTTTACTTAGTCGTAAATGACTGGTGCTTGAAGTGCGCATAACGCAGTTATTGACGTTTTGTCAGAATCACTAATTTTTAGAAGATCATGAAAATAGAATTGTTGACCAAAGACAAATGTTTAAATTTTGTAGAATTCAATATTACGGGTGATAATGAAAACTACAACAAGTGTGATGCGGAATCACTTTATCTCGACAGTGATATTTTTAATTTATTCACCCATTGTTTCGAAAAAAGCAGTCAGCTGTACGAATATTTCGGACAAACCAGGTACAATTCTAAAAATATTATTCCTTTAAGAAATGAACTGTTGCAAAACCTTGATAATCTGAATAAAATTGATTCACTGGAAAAGTTCCAGCAATACATAGATGATATCTTTCTTGGAGAAGGATTTATAAAGAAGCTGGAAAGAAAGAATCTAAACTGGCATAATCAGTGGGAAGAGTACCTGGGAAAAATCAGAAAGGTGAATGAGGACTTAATAAAGCTGATTGATCATTGCCTGGATGAAGATCGAATTTTATGGGTTGTTGGTTTTTAGTTTAGAAAGGATAATAGCCGGATTTCCGGTAGGTTGAGAACAAGATGGCTGAAGTCCGAATAAAAGCCGGATCTTCATCAGGTTGTTCATAGCAAGATAGCTGGGGAATGGATAAGGGGGAGGGAGGTAAAAAAAAGAGGAACACGTCGTGTTCCCCTTTTTGATAAGATGTTTTTTCGTATGCTTTGACTAGCGTGTCATTTACAAGTCCTAATAAACGTTTTCCACTGTTCTGGAGGAGTAATTAATTTTCAGGGCACTTGCTTTTCTTAGTTCCTGTTTCACATCTGTCACGACGCCCATTTTGGTGTCCTCATCCACTTTGAGGGAAACCATCATTTTGGGCCTGTCGCTTTCTTTCATGTTTTCTCTTTCGCTGGCAATGAAGTCCCTAATATCATCCTTGGTAGCAAAAGCATCATTTAACTGAATTCTTGGTTCGGTACCATATAAATCCTGAAATTTCCGCAAAGGTTTACCAATATAAATGGTGCTGACCAAAGCTTTGTTTTCCAACTTGGAGACTTCAGTGGCGCCTGGCACGCGCACTTCAACTTTTAAGTCTGATTCTCTTAAAACGGTTGATACCATTAAGAAAATTAAAAGCATGAAAACGATATCTGGCAAGGAAGCAGTAGAAATTGTAGGTGATTCACCTTTTTTATCTCTTCTGAATTTAGACATAATCTAACCTCCTACGTTTTTAGGTTCAGCTTCAGACACGTGGTTGGGATATATTTTCTGTACGGCATCTCTTCTGTCTTTATCCAGCTCATCAAACTTCTTCCCGAATTTTTGCTGAGCCAGCTCATTTCTGAGTTCCCTGTAAGCTGCTGCCAATTCGTTTTGCACGGAAATATAAGTTTCATAAGAAGTGCCACGGTCATTCTGAAGCGAAATCACATGCTTTTCTGTTATCGGGTATTGCCCGAAATAGGGTATATCCTTCATGGTTTTCTCTGGAAGGTTACTTTTATCCTGTGGGTTTGCAATAAATTGCTTGGCAGTGGCCCTCAGGTTTCTAATGCTCATGCGTTCTCCTTCCACCAACAGATCATTGTTTCGGTTTACCAAAACGATGAAAATGTTTCGCTCTTTGATTTTATCATCTTGATCCTGTTGCTCTTCATCAGGCATGGGGGGAAGTTTTCTGGTAATTCCCGTGTCAACATCCATGGTGGTTGCAACCAGGAAGAAAATTAACAGCAAGAATGCTATGTCTGCCATTGACCCCCCTGGTATTTCCGGTACTTTTCGCTTATTTCCTGGCATATTGTATATATTTAAAATTAATAAATTTTTATTTGAATAACCCGGCCACTTCAGAAGATATTATAGATAATACCGCCAGGCCGGCTAAAAAATAAGTAGTAATAATCATGGTACCTGCATATTTTAAAGTAGATGGAACGTTATCCTGTCCATCGTATCCCACGATGCTCATGATTTCATCCGAAGCCAGGCTATATGCAATGGCTACAATGGCCAATATTCCCAAAATTGGTACGACAGCCTTTTTTGCACTTTTCGGATTAATGATGGCTTTTACAAGCGGGAACCCTGCCGCGAAAAATGCTGCCAGTCCAAACAATATGTATGCCCAAATCAGGAAAGGTTGGGTATATACATATTCTACATACACTGCATCCTGAGTCTCAGGTGAAATGCCACCGGCATAGTATAAAATTCCTAAAGCAGCAGATACCGCAATAATAATGTAGAAAACTATAGATACAATCCTTGACAAAATATTTGACGTCATAATTTAATTATTTTTTTAAGTTATGTTTTACCAAAAGGTCCACTAATGTGATGGAGGCATCTTCCATTCTATTCACAATACCATCAATTTTAGATACACAATAGTTGTAAAAGACCTGCAGAATTACAGCAACAATCAAACCAGATACGGTCGTAATCAATGCCACTTTAATACCTCCTGCAACCAGGGCCGGTGAAATGGTTCCTGCAGCCTGAATAGCATCAAATGCGCCAATCATACCGATAACCGTACCCATAAATCCTAACATCGGTGCGATGGAAATAAAAAGTGATATCCAGGTTAACCCTTTTTCTAACAATCCCATTTGCACGCTGCCGTATGATACTACAGATTTTTCAACGACTTCAATGCCTTCATCAGCACGGTCAAGTCCCTGGTAAAAGATACTCGCTACAGGTCCTCTGGTATTTCTGCAAACTTCCTTAGCCGCTTCCACACCCCCGGAATTCAAAGCCTCTTCCACATTATTTAATAATTTATCGGTGTTTGTAGAAGCCAGATTAAGATATATAATCCGTTCAATGGCCAGTGCCAGACCAAAAATCAAAGTCAACAACACAGCACCCATAAATCCTGCCCCTCCTTCAATGAACTTTTGTTTAATTTGTTTATGAAGGGATTGACCGGTTTCAGTTGCTTCATCCCCGTCAGCGGGAGCCGCCTGTGCTGCTTCTTCTTCTGCTGTGTCAGCTCCAGCCATGGCTGTGTCTGTCATTTCTGACTGCGCTGAAGTGTCTTCTTCATTCATTTGAGCAATTAAATTAACATTCACAGCAAATGTTAAAAAAGCTATCATTCCAAAACATGCAAATAATTTTTTCATAGTTTGATTTTTTGTTTTAACGTTTTATTAATTTAATTATTGTTTATTTACTTAGTAAGAACTTTTCATGCGGAGAGAGAGGGATTCGAACCCTCGTGACGCTTTTGGCGTCAACACGCTCTCCAGGCGTGCGCCTTAGACCACTCGGCCATCTCTCCAGTATTCAACATTGTTGGCGCAAAATTAGCGCTCGCAAATTACAAAAAAAAACGAAAAAAAAGAACCTATATAATTTTAATTTCTCCCATAATGGATCGTTTTAAGGCCTGCCGTATTTCATCTTTATCTGTTCCTGATCCCAACAGGAACATCAATTTGGTTATTCCGGATTCCAATGTCATATCATGACCGCTTATTACACCAATTTTCTTTAATTTCATGCTGCTTACATATTTTCCCATGTTTATAGAACCCGCTTTGCACTGACTGATATTTAACACCAAAATGCCCCGCTTAATTGCTTCTTCAATGGAATTTATAAACCATTCATCAGATGGGGTATTGCCTTCACCATAGGAGACCAGTATGACCGCTTTTATATTTCCTGTATGTAAAATGCTATCTACTGTTTGCTTATTTATGCCGGGAAAAATATATAAAATACCGATGTCGGTATTCATTTTCCTGCGAAAAACCGTCTTTTTTTCATATTCAGGGGAAAGGATGTGCTGGTGATTAAAATTAATATGAATGCCTGTTTCAGCCAATGGGGGACAATTATCGGAGCGGAAGGCATTAAAATATTCAGCATTGTGTTTGGTTGTCCGGTTGCCCCGGAAGAGTTTATTTTCAAAATATATACATACTTCAGGTACCAACGGTTTGCCTTCTTTTTTTGTTGCGGCTATTTCAATGGATGAGATGAAGTTTTCTTTGCCATCTGTTCGCAATGATCCCAATGGCAGCTGAGAACCGGTAAAAATGACCGGTTTTTTAAGGTTTTCTATCATGAAGCTCAGGGCAGATGCAGAATAAGCCATGGTATCCGTACCATGTAAAACGATGAAACCATCATATTTATCGTAATGGGCTTCAATAATGTCAATCAGATCATTCCAGAAAACAGGATTGACCTCAGAAGAGTCAACCGGAGGTTCAAAAGAAATGGCAGAAATGTTATAAGGAAAATATTGAAGCTCAGGAAGCTGATTAAAAATATTTTCGAAATTAAGGGGTATCAAGGACCCATCATCAGGATTCTTTATCATTCCAATGGTGCCACCCGTGTAAATGATTAATATTGAGGTATTTTTACTCGATTGCTTCATAAAATAAAGGAGACAAACCTACACAATTTTTTTTATCTTATAAACCAAGTTTATAAAAAATTTATTAATGTTTCATTATAAGGTATATGTTTTAATGCTCATGCCTATGATTGCGTAATATATCTCAGACAATATATTAATGATGCTTTGGTAAAAATATGACAAATATAATGCTCTCAGTTAGCGTGCTCACTGGTCAAGTTGAAATAATTTCAATGCATTGTTAGTGGTCGTATCAGCTATCTGCTTAAGGGGGCAATGATGTATTTCTGCTAGTTTTTCGGCAATATATTTCACATAAGCACTTTCGTTACGTTTTCCTCTTTTTGGCACCGGACTCAGAAACGGGGCGTCCGTCTCTGCGACAATATTTTGCAAGTCAATGTTTTTAACCACCTCACCAAGCCCTGAATTTTTGAATGTTACTATTCCACCTATACCTATTTTAAAATGATAACTAATGATCTGACTGGCCTGTTCCCCGTTGCCGGTAAAACTGTGAAAGACTCCGCAAAGGCTGTTGTCGTTTAATTCATCAATGATGGATAAGACTTCAGAATAAGACTCCCGGGTATGAATGATGATTGGCAAATGATGTTTTTTGGCCAGCTCAATTTGATATTTAAAAGCGATGATCTGTTCCCTGAGATAGGTTTTATCCCAGTATAAATCTATGCCGATTTCCCCAATGGCATAAAATTTTTCTTTGGATAACCATTGTTCAATGGACTTTAATTCATCTTCATAGTTGCTTTTGACTGATGTTGGATGCAATCCGATGGTGGGAAAAAGATTTTCCGGATACTTGCCGGACAGCCTCAGCATGGCTTCAACTGAGTTGCTGTCAAGATTGGGAAGAATAATCTTGTTGACATGATGACTGACGGAACGCTGGATGACTTCTTGTATGTCCTCATCAAATTGATTAAGATACAGATGGGCATGGGTATCTATGAACTCCATATTTTTAACTGCTTTTAATTAGTGAAATATTATCTTTTTATGTTTATTTGTTTTGCTTATCCTGAGGCCGTCAATAAGACCGGCTCTTATTGATAATACATGGCTTGCTTTTTGAACATGGTGGCATATTTTCCACCGGCTTTTATTAATTCATCATGGGTTCCTTGCTCTTTCACCCTGCTTTTATCAATGACATAAATATAGTCAGCCAGCTTAACCGTGGAAAAACGGTGACTAATGATCACAGATGTTTTGCCTTTGGTTAATTCGCGGAATTTTTGAAATACATTAAATTCAGTCTCTGCATCCAGGGAGCTGGTGGGTTCATCCAGGATGATAATCTGGGCATCCCGAAAGAATGCACGAGCAATGGCCAATTTTTGCCATTCTCCGAGACTGAGCTCTTCACTGTTTTCGAACAAGTTACCCAGGTTTGCTTTATATTGATAAGGAATGTTCATCAGGGTATCGTGAATACCCGCATTTTTAGCTGCGGTTTTTATTTTTTGTGGGTCCTTGTTTTGTTGAATATTGCCAAACCAGATATTTTCTTCTGCAGTGAGGTGATATAGTATAAAATCCTGAAAAACAACGCTAATCATCTTTCTGAGTTCTGTAAGCGGATAATGCTTTATATTGCTATGGTCGAATACTATTTCACCTTTATCCGGATCATAAAACCGGCACAGCAATTTGATCAGGGTGGTTTTGCCGGCCCCGTTATCTCCGACAATGGCAACATTTTGGCCAATGGGAATATCAATATTTAAATCAGTAAATACATTTCTCTGACTAACGGGATAATGAAAATTCACTCCCCTGAATTGAATCCTTTCTCTGGGTGGCTCATTCACTGCTTTTTCAGGGGGTGGATTAGCTATTTTGTTTTCTAACTGAAAGAAATCATCAAGATAATTAAGAAATAAACTGTCTTCATATAACCTGGCCAGGGCATTCAGCATGCTTCTGAAAAACCCCAGTCCCCGCTGGAAAAACAAAATATACATGACCAGGCTGCCTATCGTAATATTTCCCTCATAGGCTTCTATGGACACATGGGCAATGGCCCCAAAAATTACCAGGGTAGAAATCAGGTAAAACAGGGATTCATAAACCGTTTTGTTTTTCAGAATGGCATAGTTTTCTAACCTTAATACATCTTTTATTTGCTGAAAGCGTTTTCCGAAATACTCCGATAATCCAAACAATCGAACTTCCTTGGCAAAGGTTTTATCCGTGAGGATGCGGTTAAAATAATGCGCTTTTCTTTCCTGTTTGGTTTTTTCTTTTTTCCAGGTATAAAGTCTTACGGCATATTTTAAACGTATGAAAATCCCGGGAACTGTAGAGAAAAATAGTATTAAAAACATGATCCAGTTGAAATGGGCCACAATTCCTGCAATCAATATTAAAGAAATAATGTTTTGAAAGATGGTGACAAAACCGCTGACCAGGTTTCCTAATCTGTATGGCGCTTCAACGACAGCCCTGTGAAAAACATTATGATATTCGGGATTTTCGAAATAGTTGACATCCAGAGCGGTGGTTTTTTTTTGTATCAGTCCGTGCAAATAATTACTTACCAGTTGTGATTCATGTTCTTTTACCAGATTGCCAACAGAAGTAAAAAAAGAATTAAGAAAGAAAACGATGCCGGTGGCTATCACAATCAGCATGAGTTGCTTTAAACCTTCATTACCCTCATGATCAGCAATTCCTTCAATTTGTTCTATTAACAGCTTCATTAAATAAATGAGTACCAATGGGAAGGTGCCCTGCAGAAATATGAATACAGCATTCGCGATGGTCCAGTTTTTTCCCCCTTCCCAAATATATCCTAAAGCGCTTTTTAAATGTGCGAATTGCTTAAAAAAAGAAGAAAACATAGCGTGTTTCTGAATTAAAGAAATAATCATATTTCAGGCAAAATTAAATAACCTTTTAGAAAATAGGTGAAAAATTAATCAAAAGTATTGATTTGGAGTGAAGAAGTGCCATCACCAGTACCTGTAAGGTATGCCTGGGAAAATTGTCCCGAGGGAGGCCTTTATAATACATATGAGATTCCTGCCTCTTCTTTTCGCACAGATGACTGGTAATTTGGGAAGAGAAAATTATTCAGCAATTATTTGATCTTTCCAAATTTTTATAATTAACTTCGAGCCCTAATTTATAAATCAAACAGAATATCGTTATGAAAGTAAAAAAAGTAATCTCGGGCTTTGCCCTTCTTTTAATTGCACTGACTGCCTGTAATCAGGGAAACGGTGGAATTTCCGATTCAGAATTAAACAATGCAACCGATTCAGTGAGCTATGCTTTAGGCATTTCTATAGGGTCGAATCTAAAAGGACAGTTTGAAGACGTGGATCCGGCTATTATTGCAGACGCCATAAGAGATGTTTATGATGAAGGGGAATTAACCTTTGAGGCCCCGGAAGCCAATCAATTCCTGCGTGCATATGTTCAGGAAACACAGCAGCAGAAAGGCGAAGAAAATCTGGCTCAAGCTGATGATTTTCTGGAAGAGAATAAAGAAAGAGACAGCGTACAAGTAACTGAAAGTGGATTACAATACATTGTAGTGCGCGAAGGAAGTGGTGAACAGCCTGTTTCAACTGATCAGGTTCAGGTACATTATAAAGGTACATTGATGGACGGAACTGTATTTGATTCATCCTATGAAAGAGGTGAGCCTGCCACATTTCAGGCCAGCCAGGTAATACCTGGATGGACGGAAGCGTTGCAAATGATGAAACTCGGAGCAAAATGGAAGTTATTTATTCCGCCGGATTTGGGTTATGGAGAAAGGGGTGCCGGACAGCAAATCGGACCCAATGAAGTATTGATTTTTGAAGTTGAATTGCTTGATATTGTAG
This sequence comes from uncultured Bacteroidales bacterium, assembly GCA_964346235.1. Lineage (GTDB taxonomy): Bacteria > Bacteroidota > Bacteroidia > Bacteroidales > CAYFUP01 > CAYFUP01. The sequence goes on from CAYFUP010000028.1 coordinate 13,445, forward strand.
AAGGTTAAAATTATAAGTAAGAGAATACTCTAAGCAAGTAAAAGCTGTCTGACAATCAGGCAGCTTTTTTAATTTATATTCGTTCATATTAAAAAAATGATTAACTTTCAGACCGAATAAGTTTTGTTTATTAAACGCACGAAGGAATTCAATTAAATGTTGTCAACGGTGATGAGAAAAAAAAATATTCCATTCCTTTTGATTTTATTGGTTTTATTAACCATTCAATGCAAAAAGGATGAAGGGATACAGTATAATGTAGATTTTCTTGTTGAAACAGATTGGGGATATCCCATGGAAGTGGAAAGCAATCAGAAAACTGATTTTTACACCCATGAAATCCCATTGGATTTCAGAAGGGATGGAATCGTTTACTTTGGTTCAAATTATCAGGATTTCTGGAGGCAGTATGATTCAGAAAGCATCATTATCGAGCAAAAAAAACAGTTATGGGTGATTAAAAAACTTACCCCGGATACTTTATATGTATCAAAACTAAGTCATCCTGACAATGAATTCATCGTAAGCCATATTTACAATCCGGTTGATACCACCCGGAAATGATCACAAAAGCCATCCCAATGACCGGCTAAGTGATTTTGATATTATGCTTAACTGGTGTCTTGTTTACTATGGGATTGATTTCAAAGAAATGATGAAAACTATCTGCAATATCCAGGGCATAACCTTCATTTGCTCGAACAGCATTAAAGAGTGTTTTGGATAATAGCTTAATTTGATATTGATTGGCAATGAGTGCCTGGAAGGGATCAATTTCCTTCACAAAAAGATTTCCTTTGGCTTCGTTTAAAATTTTGATATTGTTTTTTGAAATTTCATTGATTTTATAATATGCTTTGTTTATTTCATCACAATTATTTTTTATCATGGCAATAACTTTTCCGGTCAATATGTCAATAACAGGTGCCCCGGACATCCCCTTCTTGATGGACGAATTTAGCTGAAAGTATTTGTTCCCCTTGGAGTCAGCGTAGTTTGAGGTAATGATTCCAGGATTGATGGATAGGATATTCTTATCGCATTGATGGCCTAAAACCAAAATTTCCTGTCCTACTTTAATATCGCTGTTTTTAGAAATGTTTAATCCGGGAAGCCCATTCATTGCTTCCATATTATGGATATTGATAATTATGAATCCTTTGGCTTCTGATTTGTCATTTTTAATGATGCATTTACGAAACGCTGTCATGTTTATTTCATGACTGGTTGTTTCAGTTAAACCATTCGAATCCATAAAACATAACTTTATTTTTTCAGTCCGGCTGTAGTTTAGGATATTGTCATCTGTAATAAAATAATTGTTGACTTTAAAACCGGAGAAAGTTGCCAATCGAATGTTGTTTTCATTAAGCAAATGCAAGCAGCCGATGGCTCCGTGAAATTCTTTCCATAGATTTGTGTACATGATGTTGGTTTTTTGGTTTGGATGATTTTTATATATTAATATGATAAATCACCGAAAGGTCAACAATTATTTTCAAATTTTTTATACCTTTTTAATTATTTGACTGAACCATGATAAACAACCAATTCATTGATAGTCGATTGGTAAATGTTATGAATGGTCAGTTGGTATTTTTCCGAGACTTTATAAAGAAAACCTTTAAGAAAGTATGCCATGGATCCGGTGAAAGCAAGGGGATATATATGAAAATCCGGGTAGGGCAAGATATAGTATTTAAAAAAAGCCTCCAGTCCTTCTTCAATCATTCCGGTTATCGTTTTATCATTTTGATTATCAATAACAAATCGAGCGAAGGGGAGAAGAACATGATTGGGCTGGTTTGAAGCATAAATGTCAGTTATGATTTGAATCGGGTCGATCTTGTATGTTTCTTCAAGCATTTTTTCAAGGGGTACAGGCAATTCGGCATGCAAGTATTTTTTAATCAGTTCTTTGCCGAAATACGCACCACTTCCTTCATCCCCGAGAATGTAACCCAATGGCCTTATGTAGCGGGTTATGCAACTCCCGTTATATATGCCGGAGTTGGCCCCGCTTCCTAAGTTGGCGAAAATGCCTTCCTGATTTTTTAGGCAGGCCCTGGCCGTCCCCAATAAATCGGAGAAAACATGAATGCTTGCTGACGGAAACGTTTGACTGAGAATGCCATGAATGATGGTCTTTTGCTCATCATCATGACAACCAGCCCCATAAAAGAACACTTGTTTGATTTCGTTTTTGGTGGTTAAGTGATTAAAAGTAGTTGAAACTGATTTAAGAATATCTGATTTCGGGACGAAGAAAGGATTAAGTCCCGGGCACTTAAAATTTCGGACTTCAGGAAAGTTGTTTTTCAATAATGCCCAATCTGTCTTACTGCTACCGCTGTCTGCTATGATTTTCATATACAATTCAATATTTTATGAATCAAACACATGGATTTATGGACAGAAACTAATTCTTTTCAAAAATAATGAAGGCAGGCAAAATTTTAATGATAATTGCAGAGGATAATTGCAGCGAGGAAAAATTGCAGCGAAAAAAAACAGCCGGTGGAAAAACCGGCTGTTTCGTTAATTAAGTCAACCCTAAAAAACAAATATCATTTTGTTTTGAACGTCAAAGTTATTTATTTTATTTCTCTTTTAATAATAAAATAAAATTCCCTTATGTCACGGAAATTAGGCCTTATGAAGACCCTAAATTTGTTTGATGGCGGTTAAGCGGAATATAGGGTTAAATATCAAATTATGTTTTGCAGCATATATACTAATTCGCTTTTTCAACCTTCAGCACATCCTTGATGGCCTTTTCAAATGTTTCTTTAGGTAAAGCACCCATGGCCATTTGAGGTTGTGCATCACTTGGAACGAACAATAAAGATGGAATGCTTTGAATACCAAAAATGGCGGCGAGCTCATTTTCAGATTCTGTATCCACTTTATACACATTTAATTCGTCCTTGTACTCATCAGCGAGTTCCTCAAGGATAGGAGCCACCATTTTGCAAGGGGCACACCAATCAGCATAAAAATCAATGATACAAGGTTTTTCCCCTTCGAATTTCCATTCTTTGTTTTTTTCGTAGTCAAATACTTTTTCTTTAAAAGATTCTTTAGTCAGATGTTCAGTCATGATTCGTTGCTTTAATTTTAATTTATAAATCTTGTTTTATTTGTTTATCATCATTCAATGAATAATTGACTCAGTATTTTTTATTTACTGAATTATTCTATTGAAGTACAACTAAAACCCAAAAATTGTTCCATAAAAGAAAACCATTAAATAACCAACAATAAATTGTAATTTTGTCAATAATTAAACAAATTGTCATATTTAGATATGAAGAAATGTCTAAATGATGATTTCTTTTTTACCATCTCTGCAATTTTAGAAGAAGAAAGTTTAGAAGGGTATGTTATTGGAGGGTATGTAAGAGACGCCCTGTTGGGAAGAACATCGAAGGATATTGATATTGTAGTGGTGGGAAATGGGATTCATCTGGCCAAAAGGGTATCCAAACAGCTAGGGAACATCAGTGTAAGTGTTTTTAAAAATTTTGGCACGGCCATGATTAAGTATAAGGGTTTGGAAATAGAGTTTGTCGGAGCGAGGAAAGAATCTTACCGTTATGATTCGAGAAAGCCAATGGTGGAAAACGGAACCCTTGAAGATGATCAGAAAAGAAGGGATTTTACCATCAATGCCATGGCCTTCGGCCTTAACAAAAAAAACTTCGGGGAACTGGTTGATCCCTTTGACGGGAGGGCCCATTTACAGCAAAAGCTAATAAAAACCCCGCTGGAACCGAACATTACCTTTAGTGATGATCCTTTGCGAATGATAAGGGCAATACGGTTTGCCACCCAGCTTGATTTTAAAATTGATCAATCCACTTTTGAAGCCATTATCAATAACAGTCACAGGATTTCCATTCTTTCAGCAGAGCGCATTACTGATGAATTTAACAAAATGATGATGGGGTCCAAACCATCACGGGGGTTCCGGTTGTTGTCGGATTCCGGACTGCTTCAAAAGTTTTTGCCTGAAGTGGAGGCCTTAAAAGGAGTGGAGGAAAGAAAAGGAATCAGGCACAAAGATAATTTTTACCATACCATACAGGTATTGGATAACATCAGCGAACAGTCAGGTGATTTATGGTTAAGATGGGCAACCTTGTTTCATGACATCGGAAAACCAAAAACCAAACAGTTTCATTCCGAACTTGGCTGGACATTTCATGGACATGATTTTATAGGGGGCAAAATGGTTCCGGTCATTTTTAAACGAATGCGTTTGCCCATGAATGATAAGATGAAATATGTAAAAAAACTGGTTGAATTGCACTTACGCCCCATGAACCTGGCCACGGATGAGGTTTCTGATTCAGCGGTAAGAAGGTTGTTGTTCGAGGCCGGAGATGATATTGATGACTTAATGATGCTTTGTGAAGCAGACATCACCTCACAAAATGAAAAACTCAAAAGGCAATATCTGAGGAATTTTAAAAAAGTAAGGGAGAAACTAAAAGAAATAGAAGAAAAAGATGCCATTCGGAATTTTCAACCACCCATATCAGGCGATGATATCATGGAGGCATTTAAAATAAAGCCATGCAAGGAAGTTGGAATCATCAAGAATACCATCAAAGATGCCATTCTGGACGGAGAAATCAGGAATGATTACCAGGAAGCTTATGAATTAATGGTGAAAAAAGGAAAGGAACTGGGCCTTAGCCTGCAGACAGGGAAAAGCTCAGTTTAAGCCGGGCAAATCTTTCCTGCCTTTGTGCCGTCCCATGCCCAATAATTCCAAATCGGTTTTCAGGCTTCGTTCATGTTCAGGTAACAATCGTTCACCTTTGGGGTCAATCAGTTTGCTGTCTTTTAATTTTGGATTTTTGACGGAAGGAGAAACCGGGTATGCATTCATTTTTTCACCGGGATAAGGTTTCAGTAAACGGGTTACATCGGTCAGCGGGGTGTTAGTGTTGAGCCATTTAGCTTCGGCGTGGCGGGGTAAAATAACTGGGGAACGGTGATGCGGTATTTTCTGAATCAGGGAATTGGCAGTGGTGGTAATAATGGAGAAAGAATTCACTTCCTCTCCGGTTTCCTTATTGACCCAGGTATCCCATATTCCGGCAAAGGCAAACGGGTTTTCATGGTTACGGAGATAGACGACATAAGGTTTGCTTAGTCTTTCTTTGATGGTTCCTTCATAAAAGGCATCGGCTAAGATCAGGCAACGCTGGGAGCGTATGGGTTTTCGGAATACCGGTTTGGTAATGATGTCCATGGCACCATGATAATTCGGATCGTTTTCTTTGTTCCGGTCGCCTTCCGCCCTTGCATTGATGATATACATTTGTTTTTTGGCCCAAAACGGGGTCAGTCCGAATTTAAAGAGCTGAACCTCATGCGGGTCTTTGTTGGTGATGACCGGGGCATAGTCGCCGGGTGACACATTAAAGTTGGGTTTTATTTCCAGTTTATCAGGGACGTCCACGTTGAATCGTTTTTGGATTTCTTCGACGGTTTGTATTTGAATGTATCTTCCACACATGGGCATTAATTCTTGGTTCGTGATTTTAATTTTTCCACATCCTGTTTCAGTCCGGCCACCGTTTTAAGCAGTTCCTCTTTGGGCAGCACGGGATCAGGCAATTCTGCGCTGATGTAATGCACAAACCTCCAGACCTCTTTTACCTCTGTCAATTGAACATTGTAGGGCTGATAGAGCGGGTTAAGGGAGTAAAGCCTTAATATTCCTTCCGGTTCAATTAAGTTTTCTGCAATTTTAAAAACAATGCCGTCATCCATAGTAAACACAATGTAGGCATGTCCGCTGACAATGGTGTTCCAGTCCTGGACGAATTCTCCTGTAACCCATGAACCGTCTGGAATAGGCAACATGGAATCGCCTTTTATCTGGAAGGTTCGGTATTTGCGGTTTGATGAAAGAAAAGGCAGTTGAAAGACCGGCAGTTGCCTGATAAATTCCGGGTCGGCGTACCCATTGGCATAACCGGCTTTCGCTTTTTCCGAGACCACTTCGATGTTTTCATTGTCATCGTTGTTTACTGTGGTGGCCAACACCCGCAGGTTACTTCCTTTAATATATACATCATTTCCATGCAGCAAGTCGGAGAGCTGACTTTCTGACAATTTGGTGAGATCAATGCGGATGAGGGTATCAATGGCCACGTTAAAGTATCTTGAAAAGGCGGTCAGCGCATCCAGGTTTGGCTGAGCCACTTCATTTTCATAACCGCTCAGGGTTGATCGTTTCATTCCCAGGGATTTAGCTACATCATCCTGGGTACGTTTTTTATGATTTCTTAAAAATTTGATGTTGGAACTAAAATGCATGGTTTTAAAATTTAAAAAATTAATAAAGAAGCATATAACTTGTTTTGTTTTTGATTATATTGTAAGCTGAAAAATGATTAAAATATAGTCAAAGGTAAAAGAATTTTTTGAAAAACAAAATTTTTTTAAATTAACAATTATTTAATATAATTTGATTTTTTTTTGTATTTTTATAAATAATGGATTGAGCCAGGCAATAAAAGTTGACAGTGATGGTAAAGTCGGATTTGGCACTTCAAGTCCTGTTTCAAAAATAGAAGTTGAGAATGGAGAGTTTCTTCTATTTGATGCCCAGGCTAATAAAAGTGGAATTCTATTCGCAGAAACTGACGATAAATACCGGACTAGTGTTAAATATGGAGCATTTATCGAATTTGATGAAGGTGATAATAATAATGAAGATGAGCTAAGATTGGGAGGATATTCCAATGATAATAAAAGTGTTGGGATTCAGATATGGAGAGGAACCGGACATGTTGGAATAGGAGGTAGTAATGATAGTTGGACTTATGAACTGAGGGTAGATGATGATCTTCAAGTTGTTGATAAACTGGATGTAGGAGGGAGTGTATGGGTTGATGGAAATCAGGTTCACACTTCTGACATAAATGTTAAAACAGCAATTGAAAATATTTCCGGTAATGATATCCTTAACAAAATACAACAAATAGATGGCAAGAGGTATAAATATAAAAACAAAGAGGATGTCGCAGAGATAATCTATAACAATAAAGGTATAACAAAAAAACCTGCGAATCAAAATGCAATTGAGAATCGGCAACAAGAAGAATTTGACTCAAGCCTCGTATCTGCACCTGCAGATTCCAGTATAACGAGGACTGAAACCATCGATATACCGAATCTGCCGAAAGGCGAACATTATGGTTTGATCGCCCAGGAAGTTATGGAAGCTTTCCCGGAAGTTGTGAGCATGGATTCATCTACCATGCTGTATGGCATCAATTATAATGCTTTTATACCGATTTTACTAGAAGCTATAAAAGCAGAACAAAGCCTTATTAATGAACAGCGGGTTGAGATAAATAAAAGTAAAGAAGAAATATCAAAACAAAATTCAGATATCACTGAATTGCAACAAATATTATTGAATCAACAGCAATCCATAACCCGGTTACAAGAAGAAAACGCATTAATCAAGGCACAATGTTGCGCGGGATTATTGGAGGAGCCACAAAGCGGACAGGAACTAAAGAGTGCAACCGGGCCTGTTTCACAAAGCAATGCTCCAAAGACAAAAGAGGTAGAACCGATGCCCGGCCTCGAACAAAACAATCCCAATCCGTTTACCGAAGCAACAGAAATCAAATACTACTTACCCGAAGAAACCCGGCAAGCAATACTTTATATTTATGACTTGCAGGGTAAACCTGTAAAAAACTACAAAATAACACAAATGGGAAATGCCAGTCATATAATCAAAGGAAGCGAGCTAAGTGCCGGGTTGTATTTGTATACCCTGATTGCTGACGGCAAAGAAGTGGGTACCAAGAGGATGATTTTAACAAATTAAAAAGTGTAATTATGAAATCGAAAATAATATTTTATATATTAGTTTTTTATTGCACCACAGCAATTGGACAAAGACCAATTTTTCCTTATAGTATTGAAAATAATCAATTTAGTAGTATTCCAAGTATTAGTATTCCTAAACCTAACATTGAT
>CAYFUP010000029.1:0-20985 GCA_964346235.1 uncultured Bacteroidales bacterium
ATTTATCACAGATGAACCCCTCATCAACGCCCGTTCACAAAATGAGTTGAGATAACCATGAGGGCTCCATCGGCATTTGAAACGAAATAGTTGACTTTATTTGATTTATATAATTGAAATACAAGAGTTTAACATAACATTTATCACAGATGAAAGATCTATCGATGCACATATTGGATATTACCAGGAATTCCGTTGAGGCCGGCGCCTCACAAATCGAAATTATCCTGAAAGAACTTCCTGATATGGATTTGCTGCAAATCATCATCGAAGACAATGGCAAAGGCATTCCAAAAAATGTGATCGATGAGATTACAGACCCGTATTTTACGGGTAGAAACACCAGGAAAGTCGGACTAGGCCTTGCCCTCTTAAAGCAAAATACAGAAAAAACAGGGGGAAACCTGAAAATCGAATCTGAAATAAACAAAGGAACCCGGGTAGAAGCCAATTTTTGTTATCAACATATTGACAGGCCACCTCTTGGAGATATTTCATCCACCATTTTGCTGTTAATGACAGGTAATCCTGAGATAAATGTTATTTACAGGCATTATAAAAATGATAAACAATACAGTTTAAGTACCCAGGAAATTAAGGAAGCACTGGATGGCATGTCATTCCAAAGCTATGAAATAAGAAAATATCTCAAGGAAATGATTGATGAGCACCTGACTTCTATCAATGTTATTTGACATAAATAAGCAAATGATGAACCATTGACTTCGAATTCAGAACAATTATAATTATATTTCACTGAATTTCAAGGTTATGTTTTAGAATATCTTGCAGAATTAACGGAATATTGTTTATTTCACAAACTTTTTCGAAATGTTAATTAATTAACAATAATGTATCATATAAAACAATAAAAATATTATGGCAAAAGTTAAAACCCTGGATGATCTTAAAAAGATGAAAAAAGACTTCCAGTCAAAAGTTGACATCAGGGAAAAAAGCATTGACCCTGAAAAACATGTACAGGTAAAAGTATCCATGGCCACATGCGGCATTGCTTCAGGAGCAAAAGAAATCATGGAATTCTTCATGAATGAACTTGAAAAAAGAAACATTGATGGGGTGGTCACGCAGACCGGCTGTATGGGATATTGTTATGCCGAGCCCACCATTGAGGTAACCCTGCCAGGTGAAGAACCGGTGGTTCTTGGTTATGTTGATGAAAAAAAGGCTGATGAGATTATTGAAAAATATATTAAAAACGGTGAATTGGTGGACGGTGTAATACCCGTTAATTACCAAACCATCGATAAAAAATAACAGGAGGTAACCAGCATGTCAAAATACAAAATGCACATCCTTGTATGCGGCGGTACCGGATGCCGCGCTTCTTCCAGCGATTCAATCGAAACCAGGCTGGAGGAAGAGCTAAACGCCAAATCGCTTAATGAAGAAGTGCAGGTAATCATGACGGGTTGTTTTGGATTTTGTGAGAAAGGACCCATCGTTAAAATATTGCCCGATAACACTTTTTATACGGATGTAAAACCGGAAGATGCCCAGGAAATTGTGGAAGAACATGTAATCAAGGGTAGAAAGGTTGAGCGACTGCTTTATAAAGATCCGGTAAAAAATGAAATAATAGCAGATTCCGAAGGCATGAGCTTTTATAAAAAGCAATTAAGGATGGCTTTGCGGAATTGCGGCATTGTCAACCCGGAAAACATTGATGAGGCCATTGCCAGGGATGCTTATATGGCATTGGGGAAAGCCCTCATTGAAATGAAACCGGAAGATGTTATTAAAGAAATTAAAGATTCAGGTCTTCGCGGCAGAGGGGGGGCAGGTTTTCCCACTGGATTAAAATGGGAGCTGTCGGCCAAACATGAAGCTGACAAAAAATATGTGGTTTGCAACGCCGATGAAGGAGATCCGGGTGCCTTTATGGACCGCTCCATATTAGAAGGCGATCCCCATTCTGTCATTGAGGCCATGGCCATCTGCGGTTATAGCATCAATGCTTCACAAGGATATATTTATATTCGGGCGGAATATCCCCTGGCCATCAAAAGACTGGTGAAAGCCATCGAACAGGCCAGAGAGTTCGGCTTACTGGGAAAAAACATTCTGGCCAGTGGTTTTGACTTCGACATTGAATTGCGATATGGAGCCGGTGCATTTGTCTGCGGAGAAGAAACCGCTCTTTTACGCTCTATGGAGGGCAGTCGTGGTGAACCTACATTCAAGCCTCCTTTTCCCGCAGAATCAGGATTCCTCAATAAGCCGACCAATGTCAATAATGTTGAAACCTATGCCAATATACCCGTTATTTTGCTCAAGGGAGCCGAGTGGTTCAGTAAAATCGGAACCGAAAAATCCAAAGGCACCAAAGTATTTGCGCTGGCAGGAAAAATAAATAATGTTGGATTGATTGAAATACCTATGGGCACCACGCTCCGTGAAGTTATTTTTGAGATTGGAGGGGGCATCAAAGAAGGGAAAAAATTTAAAGCCGTACAGACCGGGGGGCCCTCCGGAGGATGTCTCACAGAAGAACACCTGGATATACCCATCGACTATGAAAACCTGGTCGCTGCTGGTTCCATGATGGGATCCGGGGGAATGGTGGTAATGGATGAAGATGACTGTATGGTGTCAGTGGCCAGGTATTTCCTTGAATTTACCGTGGAAGAATCTTGTGGAAAATGTGCCCCCTGCCGGGTCGGCAATAAAAGGCTCTACGAAATGCTGGGTAAGATTACCAAAGGGGAAGGCAAAAAAGAGGACCTGAATCTGTTAAAAAACCTGAGTCATGTCGTTAAAGACACCTCACTTTGCGGGTTGGGACAGTCCTCCCCCAACCCGGTTTTATCCACCATGAAGTATTTTATGGATGAATACATGGCCCATGTGGAAGAAAAAAAATGTCCGTCCGGAGTATGTAAAGACTTAATGCGTTATTTGATTGATCCGGATAAATGTGTGGGTTGCACAGCTTGCGCCAGAAATTGTCCGGTTAACGCCATTGCCGGAGAAAGAAAACAAATCCATGAGATTGATCAGGCAACATGCATCAAATGCGGAGCCTGTCTTGAAAAGTGTAAATTCGACGCAGTATATGTCGCATAATGGAAAAAAATAAAAAAATAGAAATAATACAATGGATACAGTTACATTAACAATAGATAATAAACAAGTAGAAGTTCCCAAAGGAACTACAGTCCTGGAAGCAGCAAAATCAATAGGAATTGACATCCCTACGCTTTGTCACATGAAGCTGGGTGATATGGATATAGAAAACCGTCCGGGTGGCTGCAGGGTATGTGTGGTGGAAATAGACGGGCGGAGAAACCTGGCTCCCTCATGTGCCACCAACTGCATGGCAGACATGAATGTCAATACCCACTCCATGCGGGTTTTGAACGCACGGAAAACTGTTTTAGAGCTCATCCTTTCCGATCATCCTTTTGATTGCCTGGTTTGTGCCAAAAATGGCAAATGTGAGTTGCAATCCCTGGCCCAGGAGATGGGTGTAAGGGAAATTCATTATAAAGGTGAACAGTCCACTTATAAACCCGACTTCTCCCCTTCCATCATCCGGGAAATGGACAAATGCATCATGTGCCGGCGCTGTGAGATGATGTGTAATGAAGTGCAAACAGTGGGCGCCCTGTCAGCTGTCAACAGAGGTTTTGAAGCAGTGGTGGCCCCTGCCTTTGAACAGGACCTGGTGCACTCACCCTGTACTTATTGCGGACAGTGTGTGGCCGTTTGTCCCACCGGTGCCCTCACAGAAGTTGACCACACCAACGACGTGATTCGGGCTCTTGCCGATCCGTCAAAAACGTTGGTTGTCCAAACGGCACCAGCCATTCGTGCTGCATTGGGAGAAGAATTCGGCATGGATCCGGGAAGCCTGGTTACCGGAAAAATGACTTCAGCGCTGCGTCAGTTGGGATTCGACTATGTATTCGATACTGACTTTGCAGCTGACCTGACCATTATGGAGGAAGGGACAGAGCTGCTTGATCGCCTTAACCGTCACCTAAACGGGGATGAAAGCGTTAAGTTGCCAATATTGACTTCATGCTGCCCGGCTTGGGTAAACTTTTTCGAAGTTCATTTTCCCGACCTGAAAGATATTCCGTCAACTGCTAAATCACCCATGCAAATGTTTGGTCCGGTAGCAAAAAACTATTTTGCGGACAAGATCGGGGTAAAAAGAGAAGACATGGTGGTCGTTTCAGTCATGCCCTGCCTCGCAAAAAAATATGAGTGCCAGCGTGACGAATTTAAGGTAAATGGTGACCCGGATGTGAATTATTCCATATCCACCCGTGAGTTGGCCGGACTTATCAAACAAATGAACATTGACTTTCATTCCCTGTCAGAAGAGGATTTCGACAAGCCATTAGGAGAATCGACCGGTGCAGCTGTCATATTCGGAACCACCGGAGGTGTGATTGAAGCTGCGGTAAGAACTGCCTACGAATTTCACACCGGTGAAAACCTTGAAAAGTGTGACTTTAATGAGCTGAGAGGCATGGAGGGGGTCAGAAAAGCTACCGTAGATTTCAAAGGATTACCAATAAACATTGGTATTGCACATGGTTTAGGCAATGCAAGAAAACTACTGGAAGAAATCAGGGAAGGAAAATCCCATTTTCACGCCATTGAAATAATGGCATGTCCGGGTGGATGTATAGGCGGTGGAGGGCAACCGCTCCATCATGGTGATTCAAATATTTTGAAAGCCAGACAAAAAGCCATTTATGAGGAGGATGCCAATAAACCGATTCGGAAATCCCATGAAAACCCTTTCATTAAAGAACTTTATGAAACATACCTGGGTAAACCGAGTAGTGAACTGGCTCATGAATTGTTGCATACGCATTACTTTGACAGAAGTAAAAAAATCACCATTGGCTAGTTAACTTATTGAGATTGGTTTACTTGTTTGAAAATCGTTCAACTTCATGAAAGATGATTAATTTTTACAACCATGAACCAGACCAATAGTTTTCAAATAGAATAACATAAATATTAAAGATATGTCAAGTGTTAAATTAGAACTTAAAGAAGAACAAGTCAATAAAATAAAAGACATTTGCAGGTCGTTCAATAATCATCCGGCCGAATTAATCAATGTTTTGCACCGCACCCAGGAAACATTCGGATATTTACCGGCTGAAGTGCAGGAAATTGTAGCCCAGGAAATGGATGTATCCGTTGCCAAGGTTTATGGCGTGGTCACGTTTTATTCCTTCTTTACCATGATACCCAAAGGGAAATATCCCATTTCCATATGTACAGGAACTGCTTGCTATGTGAGAGGTGCAGAGAATGTGCTGGAAGAATTCAAAAAACAATTGAAAATAAAGGTAGGAGAAGCCAGTACAGATGGTAAGTTTTCCCTGAGTTGTTTGAGATGTGTAGGGGCATGCGGATTGGCACCTGTGGTAACCGTAGGTGAAAAAGTCTATGGACGGGTGGCACCGGAAGGTGTAAGGGATATTCTGAAAGAATATGAGGAATAAGCCCGCCACCAGACAAAGCCTGCTTCATAATATGGCTGTGGAATACTGATAAAAATGAATAAAACCAGACTTACAGGATGGTTATTAAATTAAATACCCTGCTGCTTATTTCATATTTAATGATTTGTATAAGTTGTACCACGCCTTCAGGGAAGAATATGTCTGCAAGGCTTGATAACGGGGAACAAATATATCAGAAACATTGTACTGCTTGTCATCAGGCTGACGGGAACGGAATTGCAAATCAATATCCTCCACTGAGCAACACCAAATGGGTGAACGCAGATAAAGAAGAACTCATTCTTATATTGTTGGAAGGACTGAGCGGTGAAATGGAAGTCAAGGGCAAGGTATATAATTCCATCATGAGCCCCTATGATTTCTTATCCGATCAGGACATTGCCGATGTACTGACTTACATTCGAAAAAACTTCAGCAATGATGCAGAACCCATATCCAGAGAAAAAGTAGCGGCAGTTCGATCTGATTAATTTTAAAAAAGCGCAATAATCAATGTATTAAAACTTATCACAGATGAATCAACATATTGTCCCGGGAACCAAGGTCGATCACGACCGATACGGAATAGGCATTGTCAACGATACTAGCCTGACAAGTTATGAAATATTTTTTGCCAATGGCGGAAAAATATCCATTTCAAAAACAAGTGATGAACTTAGCGCAGTAGAACATATATGTGACGCGGATCAATCGGCCGGAGAGGAAATTAACCTGGAAGGACTCGAGGAGTTACTCACGCAGATACTGGATAAATATGGAATGCTGCAGGAGGAAGTTCCACTGGGTGATAAATGGGAAGGGGGTACGCTCATACTGCAGCCAGGCAAGGAAGGGCTCAAGTCGAAAGAAATACCTGTGGAATCATTTTTTCATAAGATTGTCATGATCAGAGACAGGATGAGGGTCCTGGAGCAAAACATCAACAGCAGCGAAAGATTGAGCGATGAAGAAAAAGTTCACCTTCAGCAATATATTTCCAGGGTATATGGCAGCTTAACCAGCTTTAATGTGCTGTTTGCAGAAAAAGAGCATTATTTCAAGGGAGAAGGGAAAAAATAATCAAATACGGAACACTGCATCTGCTCCAACACGCTAACCCCATGAGCAAAGCTGCCCGAAAGTCAAAATGGATCGTATTCCTTTTCCCTTTCAACAAATTTACCCGAATAAAGCAACAGACAGTCTTTCTTTTACTCTTCAACAAGACTACTCGAGTATTGCATTAGACCGTTTTACTGTTCTCCCTTCAACAAGACTGTCCGAAACTCATAATGAACTGCATTTTTTTCACTTACAACACCAAAATCTCCTCGCTGGAAGACTGGGCATCGACTACAGTGATGGCTGCCATATCAACGATTTCTCTCACAGAGCTTTGCATTTGCAGAACCTGTATGGGTTTTCTGATGCCAAGCAGTATAGGACCGGTTATGTCCGCGCCTCCCATGACATTCATCAACTTGTAGGCAATATTTCCGGAACTCAGGTTAGGAAAAATAATGGTGTTTACATGATGATCAATGAGCCTGGAAAATAAAAATTTTTCTTTCATCAGGTCATTATCCAAGGCATAATTTACCTGGATTTCTCCATCCACCAGCAAATCAGGATAATCCCTGTGCAAAATCTCTATGGCTTCCTGAACCCGTTTCGGACTTCCCTCCCGGATGTAACCAAAATTGGAAAAAGATACCATGGCAATGACCGGTTCGATGTTAAACTTACGAACTTCATTGGCTGTAAGTAAAACCGTATCAGCCAGGGTTCTTCCTGAAGGCTCAATGTTCACCGTGGTATCGGCAAAGAAGTAAGGCCCTTTATGGGTATTTACCACGTACATGCCCGCAATATGGTTCAGGCTGTTGTTTGTTTTCACCACCTGTAAAGCAGGCCGCAAGGTATCGGCATAACGGGTGGAAAAACCGGACAAGAAGCCGTCCACGTCTCCCATATCCACCATCACTACCCCAAAATAATTCTTATCCTGGGTTTTTTGCAAAGCATCCTGGTAAGTCATGCCCTTCCGGTGCCTCTTCTCAAATAACCGTTTCGCATAACGCTCTCTTCTGTCATGTTCCTTGTCGCAAACGAAATCGATGATTTCCCAGCCTTCAATGTTCATGTTATAAGCTTTGGCCGTCTCCTCTATCTTTTCCCTGCTCCCCAGGAGGACCGGTTCGGCCATTTTCTCTTTTTTGACTACTTCAATGGCTTTGAGTACATTATACTGGTCTGCATCATTAAACAGTATTCTTTTAGGATTTTGTTTGGCTTTTTCCCGGATGTTATTGACCAATTGATTGTACTGACCCATTCTTTTCATGAGTTGCACCTTATAAGCATCCCAGTCTTCAATGGAATTGCGTGCTACCCCTGTTTCAATGGCGGCTTTTGCTACAGCCGGCGCAACTGTAGTGATAAGCCTGGGATCAAGGGGTTTTGGAATGATGTAGTCCCTCCCAAATGTCAGGTTTTTGGCTTTATAGGCTGCATTCACTTTTTCCGGAACATCCTGCTTGGCCAGTTCCGCCAAAGCTTTCACAGCAGCAATCTTCATCTCTTCATTAATGGCTGAGGCTTTCACATCCAAGGCTCCCCTGAAAATGTAGGGAAAACCGAGCACATTATTCACCTGGTTCGGATAATCTGACCGGCCGGTGGCAAATATCAGATCTTCTCTAGCCGAGGTAGCTTCTTCATAAGAAATCTCAGGATTGGGATTGGCCATGGCAAATATGATTGGGTCGTCTGCCATGGTCTTCAGCATATCTCCGGTAAGTGCACCCTCCACAGACAATCCCAGAAAAACATCAGCACCCTGAATGGCTTCTTTCAGCGTTTTCATCGGAACATCCCGGGCAAATATTTTTTTATGCGGATTCAAATCATCCCGTTTGGTGGAAATAACCCCTTTGCTATCCAGCATTACTACATTACCGGGATCCACCCCCAGGCTGATGAATAATTTGGTGCATGCGATGGCAGAAGCACCTGCCCCATTCACCACCACCCGGATGGAGGTGATATCTTTTCCATTCAGCTCCAGGGCATTTAACAGTCCTGCGGCTGAAATGATGGCTGTGCCATGCTGATCATCATGAAAAACAGGAATATCTATCAACTCCTTCAGCCGTTTTTCAATCTCAAAACATTCCGGCGCCTTGATATCTTCAAGGTTTATGCCTCCGAAGGTAGGCGAAATGGCCTGCACCGTATTGATAAAATCATCCGGGCTATTTCTGTCCACTTCTATGTCAAACACATCCACATCCGCAAAAACCTTAAACAAGAGTCCTTTGCCCTCCATCACCGGTTTTCCGGCTAACGCGCCGATATTACCCAAACCCAGCACTGCCGTTCCATTGGAAATGACAGCCACAAGGTTACTTTTTGCAGTATATCTATAAGCATCTTCCGGGTTTTTTTCTATTTCCCTGCATGGTTCTGCCACCCCCGGGGAGTATGCAAGGGACAAATCATACTGGGTTTGATAAGGTTTGGTTGGTTTTACTTCTATTTTTCCGGGTTTTCCGGAAGCATGATAATGCAATGCTTCCTCTTTGTTTACTTTTGTCATCTTATCTCAGGATTTGATTTTATAATAAAAAATTGATCCCATGTCATTTGCCATGTTTCAATATTATTTTAATTCCTGCATTCAAAACTAAGCAATAATTTTTACCTAAAAGAACAAAATGAAAAAAATAATCATGATACCTTTACAACCTAAGTTCATGATTTATGAAGCCCTCAATGCCATGTTTGCTATTTGCAAGGACATTTAAGCGTACCCAGCCGTTCTTTGATCCAGAAACACCCTGTCCCGGCGGCTTTTGGTTTTTCCCTGCAACCGAAAAGCATGGTCATGCCAAAACGAATACCCACATTCTGAATGGTTTGTGGAAAAACCGTACCCAGCACATTATCATTGATGATATAAAACTGAAAAACTTCCGTACCTATTCCCAATCCAAGGCCTATATTATTAAGGCTCCGGTTGGCAACCGTATAGCTCAGGGTGGCAAGCACATGTTTTAATGGTTTATAATTGGCAGATAAGGTAAGAGAGGGAAAGATTCTTCGTTCTTTCAGTTCATTGCGGCTTAATACCCCTATGTTCAGGTTTTCCCTTACCTGATAAGATGCCCCCAGGTATATTTTAGCCGGAGAAAGGGTATAATAACCATCATTTCCTGAGCTATATAAAAACTCTTCAGCCAGGGTATCGAGTATTTCCCTGCCATAACTGGTGACATCAGAATCCTGCAAATCATCAATACCTTCATAGATGAATTCTCCATCCTGTTCCACATTTATTGGATTGGTCTGCCATCTTATTACCCCTGCATCCAATAGGCTGGCATGGAAAACAAACGGTTCATAAAAAGAATAAATGCCCCCCAGATCAAAAGCTAACCCATAGTTTCTCCGGTTTAGAAGAATATCCGGGAGACTGGCATCTTGGTATGATGCCCCGGAAATCCGGTTATTAGTAATGGTATAATCCAAAGGAAGAGAGGCATTGACAACATTTTCCGTCTGCATGGTAATGTCATGAATTCCTTCCGGATTGGTATATATGCTGGATTTAACCTTTTGTGTATTCACATTCATTTTACCAAACAGCAATTTCACCCTGAGTCCTCTTGAAAAGTATTCATTATAATCCTGGGCTATTCCAAAGGCATATTCCCGCATATGAAGGAAATCCACCCCTAATCCGTTAAATTCGTAAGCATTTTTGCTGTCAAGAAAACCGGACACTTCACCGGTTTTAATATTTCCATACAAGGGGAAAGCCACCAAATCTTTTGGTATTCCTACCAATAGATTTATTTTTTCTATGATGTCAAAACTAAAGGTAAAGTCTTTGTGACGGTATCCCAATGATAAGAGGGTGGGCTGAATGCTGGTTTCTATATAATTTTTTCTGTGCAGAAGATTTACTGTCTTCTGCGGATCAAGAACATGAGGGCTTCTTCGTCCGAGCAGATCATTATATGAAAGAGCGTTATTGGCATAATTAACATAAATGGAGGACAAGGCCGGTACTCCTAAAGTGAATTTACATTGTTGTCCGATGGCAGGATTCAGGTAACGTGACTGGATGATATCCGGCATGAAATACATGGTATTGCTGTACTGTCCGGATAGGTGAGACCAAACCCCGGAAAAAATGAACAAAAAAGTTATGGCCTGTTGTTTGAAATTCATTGCATTTATCGTTTCCCCCTGAAAAACCGCTATTGGACTTTAGAATAACTTGTTAGTTTTCTTATTGCCCCTAAGTAACAGATATCCCGTGTTCATCGCATTAATCATTTTCACCAAATAACGTAACCTGGGCTTTTATACCTGCTTTTAATTCAATGTAATAATCCGAATAGAACTTCACCCACTCTCCTTTATCTCCGGTACTTATTTCAGTTTTGAACATGATATATTCAGTATTTTCAAATTCACGGATTAGATCCTGATCAATTCTGATTTTTATCACCGACTCAGAGGATTCCCTTACCGAACCTTGTTCGTCAAGCACCCCGGAAGAAATCCCTCTTGAATCAGGTCTCAGCAAGGAATCAATATATTCGTACTGCCGATCAGCAAAATAAATCTGACTGTTTGCCGAAGTGGGAAAGCCATTGTTGATAATAAAAGTAAATTCTACATATTCAATGAGACTCAGATCATCGCTGATATTTTGAAACTCGAAGGGCAAGGTATCGCTCAGGGAAAAGGACGGAATCTTGGCAGAAATCGGCATTTCAAACTCCATCGAAAAATCCATCCGGTTTGAGTCTGTCACAAGATTTTTATCGGTATAGCCTTCTTTATTCATATAAAACCCGGTCTGCAGCTTGATATCATCCGGCAATAAATGCAGGGCTTCGTCTATATTGCTGTTATCCTTGTTCAACGACACCAGGGTTTGTTTTTTTATCCCCCGGCTTTCAGGGTAGGCAATGGCCAGCGCATTTTCTTTCCTTTTGGGAGCCATTTCACCGCTCACCTCTACCGTTTTACCAGATTGATCAGAAGAAAAAGTCAAGGCGGGAAAATAAACATAAAGGGGTATCCCAAAACCATTATCAATATAAAGCCGCAATTGCGGATCTTCAATAAATTTGGTGTCATCCGGAATCTTATCAATTTCTTGTGGAAGGTTTTCATAAATATCCAGTGAAATATCATTCATGTCGGATAAATAAGGAAAACGGCCAAGATAACCCGTTACTTCTTTAAAATCAATGGCTGTTATCGATGATGAAATAGAAATATCCCCGTTTAAGCTGTTTCTGCCGTCCCTGTAAACAGTCATTCCAAACCCCACAGGAAAACTGTTTGCCTTTTTGAATGGGTTCGAAAAATATATTTTATCTCCCTCTTCCAGATCGATTGTCTTGTTCACCTCAGGTTCGCCTTTTTCAATGGATATATCAAGCGTAAGGGGCGATCCACCTCTTATGATTTTCGGAAAATCCAGTTGAATGTCAGCCGGGGCTATGCCCTCGGCTTTTACCTGAACAGAGAGCTCCGCGGATCCCAACAATATTTCATCAATATATGCGGCACTATCACCAGGCTCCTCGAATTCATTTTCAAAGGTTCTAGAATAAGAAAGGGTTTCATCGAAGAATGGTACCACAGGCGAAGCAGGAAAATCCATACTGACGGCCGGTGCGGTAATATCCGGGATTTCAATGAATTCTTCCGCTTTAAGCTTGTAGATGTCCTTTTGAAACAAAAAATATAAAAGCCCGTCATCATATTCTTTCAGGGAGGTATCAATTTTCTCCAGGTATGTTTTTAATAACAATTTGCTGCTTCCGACCGGGAGCGCATATGTCGGATTGATTTCCGTCTCTACAATGACATCATCAAAATTTTTATCATAACATCCTGAAACCAATAGGAAGGGAATTAGTATAACCGGGTAATAAATATATATCAGAAAATGTTGGCGATGAATTATTTTTTTAAAGCACTTACACATATTATCCAAATTTCTGAATAATAAATACAAAGTATTATTCGCAAATATCCGAAATAAAATAAATAATCCCATTAAGCTTAGGTGAAAAAAAAAATTAATTATTTTTATAACCTTAAATATTGCTTTGCTAAAGCAACCGAAACCATTTTGAATGATCAAGATATTGAACTTTATTAACAAAATAAAATCCAGACTGCTCAGGGAATATTCAATAAAGTTCAAGGTTATTGCAATATTGTCATTATTATCTATCCTTTTGATATTTACCCTGATTTGGTTTGTGAACTATAATGCCACCATGAAAAACCTGAGCAACCTGACCGGGTTATCAGCAATGAATGAGCGGGCTATCCATCGCCTGTATTATTTGGTTCAGCACGATAAGGATGTCCATAACAAAGAACTGACAGAGAGGTTGCTGGAGCAAATTGATCATTCATTCATTCTGTTTACAGAAGGAGGTGAAAATGCCGCTTTTGGGGATCAAGGCATTGATCCGGTTCCATCAGAGGATATTCAGAAACTCAACAGGGAATTGGATTCTTTGTGGACCGAATTGAAGCAACACTTGTTTGCTTATATGATACAACCCCGTGAAGAGCTGACGAAGATAAACATTGCAAAAAATTCAGTGAATGCCCAAGGTTTTATCACCCTTTCAAATCCAAAATACATCAACGCCAGAAATGAAGCATTAAAGATATTGCCGGAACTTATGCGAAAGCATGACCGGTTAACAAGATCTTATGAAGAATTGCATTCCCAGAGATCTTTCAGCATGGTGATATGGTCCACCATAATGGTTACCCTGAGCATCGGCATCATTGGCTTGCTTTTCTATTTAATACACCGGTTTGTTTTAAAACCCATCGCAACTGCTAAACACAATATTGAATCTTTAGCAAAAGGGAACGAGAAAATTAACCGGGATAACACCAAGGCACCGGAAATAAAAGATTTAAATATCGCCATCGATCAGATATTACAAAGAATGCAGTCGCTCAACGAATTTATTCATCAGATAGCAACCGGTGATCTTTCCAAAGAAATCGCTCTTTCCGGCAAGAATGATGTCCTGGGCATGTCCATTTTACGCATGCTGAACTATTTCAGGAAAACCCAGAAAGAAAATGAAAAAAAGAATATAGAAGATGAAGAACGCAATTGGGTTTCGTCCGGACTGGCCAATTTCGGAGATATATTGCGTAATAATAACCAGGGCATCACTGATTTGTCCAATGATCTGATCATTAATCTTATAAAATACCTTAAAGCAGACCAGGGAGGGGTATTTATTTATCATCATCCTGAAGAGGAAGAGGAAATTGAACATGCAGCTGCAGGATACAACGAGCATGAAGCAACCTGGGATAATGAAGGCCATATGGATGAAACCAGGGAATACCTTGAGCTGGTGGCTTCGGTTGCTTACGATAAACGAAAATATCTCAAAAAGCGTGTTTACCCCGGAGAAGGATTGGTAGGCGCGTGTTTCCTTGAAAAAGAACCCATGTACCTTACCGATTTGCCGGATGATTATCTGAACATCAGTTCAGGATTAGGGAACTCAAAACCCGGTTGTCTTTACCTGATGCCGCTTGCTCATGATGACCAGGTTTTGGGAATCATTGAAATCGCTTCCATGAGAGCATTTAAGCAATATGAAATAGATTTTATTCAGAAAATTGCAGAAAACATTGCTTCCACCATCTCTATCACCCGAATCAATGAAAACACCAACCGGCTGCTGGAGAAATCGCAAAAGCAGGCAGAAGAGCTGGCATCCCAGGAAGAAGAGATGCGGCAAAACCTTGAGGAAATGCAGGCAACCCAGGAAGAAGCCAACAAAAGAGGCATGGAACTGCAGGATGTACATGAAGCCATTAACCAGTCAGTGGCCAGTTATGAAGTCAACAGGGAAGGACAATTTATTAATGCCAATAAACTTTACCAAGACTCACTGGGATTAAACCGGAATCAACTTTTCAACCATCGTTTTTATGAATTATTAAAGGACAACTTTGAAAATGAAACAGCCTTCCAAAGTTTTTGGAAACAGCTGTTTACCGGAAATAAAATGCAAAAGGAGATGATTTACCACCTGGACGGAAAAAAGATAAGACATTTTGAAACTTTCACACCGGTGCATGATATTAACCATGAGATCTCGAAAATACTGGTCATTTCGATTAAAGAAAATGTTTCCAGTAATCAGTAATTCAGTAAGCAGTAATACAGTAAGCAGTAGGCAGTAAGCAGTAAGCAGTAATACAATAGGCAGTGGGCAGTAGGCAGTAAACAGTGGGCAAAGATAACTATCCAATTATTTTATAATGGGTCTAAGAAATAGAATCGATTAATCTCGTAGAAAATTATAGTAGTCTTAAAGAAAACAAAATAGTGCAGCCATGGAATATAAAATTTTCACTTACGGAAGCCTGATGTTCAGCGAAGTATGGCAGGCCGTCACCGGTACAAAAAAAAAGAATCAACATGCCATCCTGAAGCAATACGGGCGTTATAAAGTCAAAGGCGACACTTATCCCGGTATCGTTCCCATGAATAATAGTTTCGTTAAAGGGGTGGTGTATTATAATATCGCTTTTCCGGTAATCCAAAGACTGGATGCCTTTGAAGGGAAATATTATTATCGGAAGGAAGTATTTGTCAGTCCGGCCCATCAGCCTTCCCTTAAAGCATTTGCATTTATCATAAAACCTGAATACTTCCATATCCTAAGTGATGAAAAGTGGAGCCCCGAATGGTTTTTAAAATTTGGGTTGAGAAAGTTTTTAGGAAGTTATGGTTGAGAACATGACGATTCATGTATTATAATGCGGGCACTAACACTAACTGTAATAGAATGCTTCAGGAGAAAACCCTGTTATTTCTTTTTTCTAACAGGATAAATGAGATAATAACCGGATGATGTCCTGTGAGTTTTTGATTTTTTATCCTCAAGAATTAAATCAACGATATTATGATGGTTGGTTCGAATATACAGTGGTTTAATGTCCTCATTCAATGATACAATTCCGGGTTGATTTGCTGCATCTGACTTAGATTTTATGGCATCAGCTTCATCTGCAAGAAAAATCAACTCATTCATCCTGCCCCTTTCTTTTTCGGAAAGGCACTGATGGGTGGTATCCCGGCTTGAATACCCGCGTTGAACGGTGAATCCAAATACCAGTAGGGCAATCATTATGTATTTAACAGAACTCATTGATATCCTTACGTAAATTTTCGGGGTACATAAATACTAAAAATCTTCCGAAAATTTTAAAAATTATTTAATAATTTATTAATGAAATAAATGAATAGTTCTTCAGAAAAACCTGCTTGTCTGACATTCACACCGAGCCAGTCCAAAATAATTTAGAATGATTCTAAAATAGTGTCACTTAGAAAACCAACAAATTATGCTAAAGTGGTTTTAAGAAGGCGTCAAGAACAAGGCATGCAAGCCTTAAATGCCAGGAGTTTACTGGTCGTAAATGACTGCTGCTTAAGGCGAGCATAACGCAGTTATTGACGTTTTCTTAGTGCCACAAAATAGATCGATCAAATAATGCATTGACCAGGTAAGGGTCTGATCAAATAATGCGCAGACCAGGAAATGGGCAGACCAACTATTGGGCTAGACAGGAAATGGGCAGACCAACTATTGGGCTAGACAGGAAATATCAGGATAGATAAAACAACATCAATCGGTAATATAGAGCCTGTTTCCGTCCAGCCATGTCCGGTATTGATGCAATGGGCATTTGGCAGGTCCTTTATTGATAGCCCCCTCATAGTTTAAAATAAATTCAGATCCGCAGCAGGGACATTCCAGCACCAGGTCAGCTTCACTTTCCCGCTCCAGAATGCAGGTATCAGGAATTTCATGGGGACAGGCCAAATCAAATGCATAGAATTCATGTTCACGCTTTTTGAATATAATCAGTCCCCCAAGTGTTCCCCTTGCATAACCCATCTCATGCCCTTTCGGATATACTTTTGAGTTCATACTTCCCAGATCAGACAATTCAGCGATTCGGTCAATGGTTACATCAACATGGGTTAATGGAAAAGTACATTCTTTTGAATCTTCACAGCCATTTAAGAGAAAAATTGTTATGAAACAAGCATAATAAATATAATGATGAACAGGCCGGACAAAGATTTTTTTTAGGATACGATTGCATCTGGGAAATGAAAATTTAAAAATTATTGCAATGAAAATAAGCGAAAAAAATGTTAAATTTGTACGTCTCATTGATTTGTTAAGTTATGAATATATTAATTAATCAAGTCATAAAGATGGCTTAATTAGTGACTATAAGAAAACCAACAAATTATTCTAACGTGGTTTTGAGAAGGCGTCAAGAACAAGGCATGCGAGCCTTAAGTGCCAGGAGTTTACTGGTCGTAAATGACTGGTGCTTAAGGTGAGCATAACGCAGTTATTGACGTTTTCTTAGAGCTACTAATTAACAATTAGTTAGTTTTCTTATAGCAAAGCGATTCAAAAATAACCAAAATCAGTCTTTAAATTTATGAATATTGAAACAATTTTATTTGTCTTATTGACATTAATAGGTATTATTATTTCCATGTATTCCAGGTACAGGAAGGCGCAACAGGCACAAAAGGTTCATGAGCAGGATGATGGAAATGAAATGGGTGAAAGCATCGATGACAATAAGCATCAATCTATCTTTGATGAGTTTTCAAAGTATTTTGAAGAGGAGGAGGAACAAGAAGAGTCTCCCCAAACGCCTTACCATTCGCAAGAATATAGTAAAGAAGCTGAGATGAGGGGACAGGAAGAAAGCAAAGAAGTGAAACAAAAGCAACAGCAAGAAGAAAGTGAAGTTGAGAAAGTAAAAGCCACGGATGAAAATCAAATTGAGAAAACCATTGAGATGCCGAAGGAAATCCCCTCATTGGTTTCTGAATTGAAAAAATTTTCTGCGAAAAAAGCCATTATCTATTCTGAAATTATTAACAGAAAATATTTCTGAAAAGTACATATTATTATCTGAAATAGCGTGCAGGGTTTTTCTGCTTAAAAGCGCTAAATAAAAGAAATATAATCGTTTATATTCAATAATTATCAAAAAATACTTATATTTGCATCGAAAGAGTTCCGTAAATATTCGGGATTCTTTTATTTTTTTATCCAAAAAATCCGGAGGGAAAGAAAATGAGTAAAGTTTCTTATCTAACTGCATCAGGTCTTAAAAAATTAAAAGAAGAACTTGAGAAGCTTGAAAGTATTGAACGGCCAGCCATTTCGAACCAGATAGCAGAGGCCCGTGAAAAGGGTGATTTGTCAGAAAATGCTGAATATGATGCTGCCAAAGAAGCTCAGGGCATGCTGGAGATGCGTATCTCAAAGCTTAAAGATACCATCGCCAATTGCCGTATTATTGATGAATCAAAAATAGACACTGCTACTGTTCAAATATTAAATAAAGTTAAATTAAAAAACACCTCCAATAACGCCAAGATGGAATATGTACTGGTTTCCGAAACCGAAGCTGATCTCAAAGCCGGGAAAATATCCATCAATACCCCCATCGCAAAAGCATTGCTGGGAAAAAAGGTTGGAGATGTGGTGAACGTTAAGGTGCCTTCAGGAAATGTCAAATTCGAAATACTGGATATTTCCGTCTGAACAAAGCCGAAATCCATGCGGCCTATGAAAAAAAGCAATGTCATTTTATTAACTGCTTATTGACCTAATACCATTTCATATGATATCTGCATAAACCAAAAATTCGAATGATGGCAACTATCTTTTCTAAAATTGTAAAGGGTGAAATTCCTTCTTATAAAATAGCGGAAAGCGAAGATTATTATGCTTTCCTGGACATCAATCCATTGGCTAAAGGGCATACGCTTGTCATACCAAAACAGGAAACGGATTACTTATTTGATTTGGATGATACAACCTATCAGGGATTAATGCTTTTTTCAAAAAACATCGCCCATGCCATTGAGGAAGCAGTGCCATGCAAAAGAATCGGGGTGGCGGTGCTGGGACTCGAAATACCTCATGCCCATATTCATTTAATACCCATTAACAGCGAAGCAGATATAAATTTTGCCAATCCGAAACTAAAACTATCCGAGGATGAATTTCAATCCATTGCAAAGGCTATCAGGGACAAGGTTCAAATCTCATAATCATTTGATAGGCCCCACTTGGTTCCTTAAAGCAATCATCCACTGCTCAAATAAGGCAATAAAACTTTAACCATATGTCCAAAATTTTGATAGTCGTCCTGTTGTTTTTTTCAGGCTTATATTCTTCTAAAAGCCAGGAAATCAAATCAGATCTTGAATTGATTGCTTCGGAGCATATAAAGGCAAATCACCATGAAAAAAGACAAGTACATTTTTTAACTGCCGGTACGGACCAGTTTTTGGTGAAGTATAATCCGGTTGCGCTGGTGGCTGGTTCCATGCTGTATGTATATCAAAAAGCCATTTCACAGCATTTCTATGCTACTTGCTACTACCGGCCTTCATGCTCAGAATTCAGCAGGCTTTTAATCAATGAGTACGGCTTGGTAAAAGGGGTGGCTTTTTCGGCCGACCGGCTCATGCGCTGCAACAAAATTGCTGCGACGGACTTCGAAGTGCATGAAATAGATCCGCATACCCATAAGATTCATGAATCATTGGATATTTATAAAAAGCTGAATGAGAAATGAAACGAAGCATGATCTTTATTTCTATTCTTTTGATAACCCATTTATCATATACGCAGATCCATGATCCCCCGAATAAAGAAGATGTTTCATTTCTCATGCATCTCAATGCGATTCAAAACCATGAAGAAACTGAATTCCTGATTGAAAAAATCAATCTGAATTCCATCGAAAGGCAGTCATTGCTTGATTCCCTGAATTATCTGATGGGCTGGTCAAACTACAACCAGAAAGAATTAATAGAATCGGCAGCATCCTTACTTGAAGTCAGTGAGCAATCTTCATTCTATGAAAAAGCAAGATTCTTTGCCGCTTATAATTACACCCATTCCAATCATTATGATGAAGGAAAAGAAATCCTGAAAGACCTCCGGTCTCATTCAACACCTATCTCAAAATTAAAAAACTTTGAACTTGCTGGTATCTCACTACTGGAAAAAGATTTTGAAGCTTTTTCTCATTATTCAATCAATTTTAACCAGGATTATTATCCCATAGCAGGACAAGAGAAAAACCTGATACAAATTTCGCATGAGTTAATGCATAAAAAAGCAAAGTCTCCTTTTCTGGCAGCATCATTATCCACCATCCTGCCAGGCTCAGGAAAAATATATGCCGGTAAAACCGGAGAAGGCATTTCTTCGTTTCTTATTTTGGGAAGTCTTGCTGCTGTGACGGCGGAGAATTACTTTAAAAACGGAATAACCAATCCAAAAACCATTTTGTTTGGCGGAATTTTTTCAGTGTTTTATGTTGGGAATATTCTGGGCAGTTACCATAGCATTTCCATCGCAAATAAAAAATTCAATGATAAAAAAAACAGGGAAATACTTTATAACCTCCACATTCCTTTGCGTACTGTTTTTAATTAAAATCCCCGGATCAATAGTATCTGGAAATGAAACAGGGCAAATGAAGCTGGCAGATTCCCTTTATCATGCCGGTCATTTCTATGAAGCAGCCATCGCCTATGAAAAAGCCATCTTTGAAAATAATGATATTCAACGCATCAATCAGCTACTCATTCAAAAGTCCTACTGCTACAAGCAAAATGGAAATCACCGAAAAGCGATACAATCGCTGGAGCGTGTCAAGACCTGGAATATCGGAGACACTGCATACAAGAAATTAAAATATGAACTATCACTGAATAGTTATCTGGCTAAAGAATATAAACAAGCAGATGCATATATCAAGCAACTATACTTTCATTTAAACGGAAAAAATTTACAGACAGATACCCTGAGCAGTCGGCGAAATGTTCCAGCAGGCAGCAAAATTAGCATGATCGATAATCACAGCGGAGGGAATAAGCTAATGCTTCTTGATGGTTTAATCAATAATGAATTAAGAAATTGGGATATTGCGCATGAACGGTTTAAAGCTTCTATAAAGGGATTGAAAATAGATGAGAAGCTTAAAGAAAAATACCTGACTGACCTCGATTCGCTTTACCAGAAATCGAATTTACCTGTTTGGAAATCCCCTGAAAAGGCATTCAAATGGTCCACTTATATTCCGGGTTCCGGACAAATTTATGCTGGTTCTCCGGGGGAGGGCATTGCCAATATATTGTTCCATCTGGTTTCTTTCGGATTTGCTGCAGAGGAAATTTACTTTAAAAATTACCTGACCGGTTATTTTGGCGGTTTTGCATTGCTTCAAAAGTTTTATTTCGGTGGCCGGGAAAGGGCAAGATACCTGGCGGAAAGAAACGGCCGGCGGTTTCGGAATCGGCGGCCATCACGCCGTCCCAGGCGCGCAGTTCGTC